>DATJRT010000125.1:0-14392 GCA_035504495.1 Occallatibacter sp. | reverse complement strand
GCAAACACCGCAAATGCGGCCACCACCTCCGTGTCCGTCTCTCCCGTGGAAATCACTTCGAGCAGCCGCATGTACCGCGGCGGATTGAAGAAGTGCGCGCCGAAAAATCTCTCCCGATGCGAACCCAGCGCCGCGCCGATCTGCTTCACCGGCAGCCCCGACGTATTCGTGGTCAGAATCGCGTGCTTCGCAAGATGCGGCGTCACCCGCTTGAGCAGCGCCGTCTTGATCTCCAGGTTCTCCGCAACCGCCTCAATCACCCAGTCGCAGTCTTTAAGCGCGGGCAAATCACGATCGAAATCTCCCGGCGTCACCATCCGCGCAAGCTCGGGTTCAAAAAACGCAGCCGGTTTCGCGCCGCGCAATCCCGCCAGCGCCGCTTTCGCCAACGGCTCTGCCGTTTCACTCTTCGGAGGAAGGTCCAGCAATACCGAGGGAATGCCCGCATTGGCCAGGTGCGCGGCAATGCGCACGCCCATCGTGCCCGCGCCCAGCACCGCGGCGCGCCGCACAAGCAACGGCCGCGCCGGGGCGGCAGGCGCGGGAATTGTGGCCGTAGTTGCTGGCGTCATACGCGCCCTCCCGCGCGCGCCGAAAGATGATTCTCGGGACGAACCTTTGGGCGCACAACCGCTCGCAGCATACGGAAGACCATCCCGGCGGGTCAAGGCGACGCGACGCTTCGCGCCGGATCACAGACGCTTGCTCAGAACATCTCACCCGCGCGCGCCTGCCACACATCCCGCCTCACCCGGTACAGTACATGCCTTCGCAACCAGTGCCCCTCCGGCAGCAGCGGATGATCGAAATCCTCGCGCGCGTCGTGCACCATACCCAGCTTCTCCATCACCCGCCGCGAATGCACATTCGCGGGCGCTGTGAACGACACCAATTCCTCGAGCCCCAGCTCCTCGAACGCATACCGCACCACCGCGCGCGCACCCTCGGTCGCCAGCCCCTTACCCCAGTGCGTCCGCGCCAGCCGCCATCCAATCTCCACGCAGGGCGTAAAGTGCGCCTCGAACCGCGGCGCCGCCAGCCCGATATACCCGATGAACGAACCCTCCGCGCGCAGCTCGGCCGCCCACAAGCCGAACCCGTGCTCGGCAAAATGCGTCTCGATGCGGTCAACCAGCGCGTCGCTCTCCGCGCGCGTCAGCCGCGCCGGAAAAAACTCCATCACCGCCGCATCGTCATTCATCCGCGCAAACGGTTCTCGATCCTCCGCCCGCCATCGCCGCAGCCGCAGACGCTCAGTCTCTAGTTCAGGCATCTGAGCCCATCCTACCGGGCCCGCGCCGCCCAGGTCAGCCGCGCTCCCAACCGCGCTCTCCCCATCATCCGATTCCGCGAGGACCTCACGTTCCCGAGCGGCCCGGCGTCGTCTTCATCCGCAGAGGCGGAGCCGGATCGCAACCTTCCGCCCTCACGCCGATCCTGCTAAACTTGTCTGTGTCGTTTGCAGGCGCGTAGCTCAGTTGGTTAGAGCGCTTCCTTGACACGGAAGAGGTCGCTGGTTCGAATCCAGTCGTGCCTACCATTTCCCTCAGACATCCAACGCGGGTGGCCTGGAATGCCCCGTGGAAGCGCCCCGCGCGTGCCTCTTTGTCCTCTCCTCCTCGATGAGCTATCGTTTCTTTGAGGAAGAAAATCGAGGACGAGGAATCGATGCGCGCCGCGGAACTCATGGCTCCTCTTACATTCCGGCTGAGTGAAGTGCCGATCGAAGATCCCGCACCCGGCGAAGTGCAGGTTCACATTGAGGCTGTGGGCGTCTGCGGGTCCGATTTGCACGCCTACTCGGAGGGCGCCGTGGGCGGCGCGCCCAATGTTTATCCCATGGTACTCGGGCACGAGCCCGCCGGAAGCATCGCGAAGACGGGCGCAGGCGTCACCGGATTCTCTCCCGGCGATCGCGGGGCCCTTGAGCCCGCTCTCTATTGCTATCACTGCGAGTTCTGCTTGAGCGGGCACCACAACGTCTGCGCGAATATCCGCTTTCTCAGCACCCCCAATCATCCCGGCTTTTTCCGGGAACGGGTCAACTTGCCGGTCGCCAACTTTCTCCCCATCCCCGCTGTCATGTCGCTTGAAGAAGCCACGCTGGCTGAGCCTCTTGCTATTGCCCTGCACTCCCTGCGCTTGGCCTCGATCCGCCCGAACGAAACCGTTGCGGTCATCGGCGCCGGGCCCATCGGCCTTCTCACCATAGCCGCGCTGCGAGCCGCCAAGGCAGGACAAATCTGGGCGGTGGAACCCCTTGCCCACCGCCGCGAATTGGCCCGGGGCATGGGCGCCCACGCTGCGCTCGAGCCCGGCGAAGCTCTTGCGGAAATCTTGAGGGCGACCGCGCAGCGCGGCGTGGACTGCGCCTTTGATTGTGCGGCCGCGGCCGAGACCTCCAATCAGGCGATTCAGCTCACCCGCAATGCCGGCCGCGTCGTTCTCACAGGGATTCATTCCGCGGCTTTGGTCTCCATAGACGTGTCGGCCATGAGACGCAAGGAGATTACGATCTTCAATGTGCGGCGATCGAACCATGAGACCGAGGAGGCTCTCGAACTGCTTCAGGCGCACGCCGCGTGGTTCGCGCCGTTGCTCACCCACACCCGCGAGATCGAACGCATTGGCGAAGCCTTCGCCATTGCCAGCCAATATCGAGACGGCGTCGGGAAAATGATCGTCAGGCCATAGAATGTTTTTCGGAATTGCGGTCCGCCGCCCTGCGCCTCACGCCGCCGGGGGCGGCCAGGGTAGCCGGTACAGCGTGGCTGGGTTGGACCACACCAGGTACGGCGTCGTCGCGCGGCAGCCGTTCGCAGCCGTCTCCACTTTCCAAACCCGCGCCGTATCCCCCTCCGCAGCCAGCTTGGTGCGGCGGAGGCTTTCGGTTGCCTCCTCATGCATGGTCAGAATGCACTCCTCGATATCGATCAATTTGCGGCGGATCACCGCGTCCGGTTCCACCCCGATGAATCGCTCGAGATCGATCAGCCTTTCCAACAGGACAGTTGTGTTCATCTCGCGCAACCTCCTTCGCAACCTCCTTGTGGATCAAAGCAGTCCGGTCTAAGGATGGTACTAAAGTCCCCATAGCGCAAGTTAAAGTACCCTCATAATCGAAGACTTTAGTACTGAAAAGGCCCGCCCGAGCACCTCGCATCCGCCCTCTCCCCCCATTCCACTCTCGGCGCGCGCAGCGCACCATCCCCGTAAACCCTATGAAAAATCTGCAAATTGAGCTTCCGGCCCATTGGACCGTCTCCAGCCAGAACACTCTTGATCAACCCCGCGCCGGCGTCGTACCATGCGCCATCTGCTTCCCCGCATCGCCCCCAAATGGCCCAGGAGGGAGGATCGCGCCGCCGTGTCCCGTTCCCAGCTCCATTTGCTCCCCAACGCCCTTGCTCGACGCTGCCGGATACGCCGCCCCACTGATCTCTGCGCGCTCGCCGCCGCACTCTTTTCCGCGCTCTTTCTCGCCCAGGCGCAGCCCGCCCACGCGCAATTTGACCGCTGGTATCAGCTCAGCGAGCAGGCTGTGCAGCTTAAGAACCAGGGCAATGACGCAGCGGCGCTGCCCCTCGAGCAGCAGGCCGCGCAGGTGGCTGAGTCCACCTGGGGCCCGAACGATCAGCACGTGGCCTTGTCGCTGAACCTGGTGGGACTTCTCGAGATGCATCTCGAGAAGTACAGCGACGCTGAAACCCACCTCAAGCGGGCTGTCGATATCTTCACAAGGCTCGAAGGCGCGCAGGGCAAAGACGTGGCCGCCGCGCTGGACAACCTGGGGATTCTTTACCAGACGCTGGCACGATTGCCCGATGCGGAAAAGGTGACGCAGCAGGCGCTCGCCATACAGGAGAAGCTTCTGGGCGAGAGCGACCCGGCTGTGGCGATCGCGGAAAGCAACCTGGCGCTGATTTATGAAAAGGAGGACAAGTACGGTGACGCGGAGGCTCTCTACCAGAAGGCGATCGCGATCGACCAGAGGCGGGGAGACGCTGAGCAGATCATGCTCGACCTGGCCGGACTGGGCAAGTTGTACTCCGAAACCGGGAAGTACGCGCAGGCAGAGCAGGCCTCACAGCAGGAAGTGGCTGAGGCGATCAAGGCGTATGGGCCGCAGGATGCACGGATCGCTTCTCCCTTGAATGACCTGGCAGCCAACTACGCGCTGAACGGCAAGCTTGTGGAGGCAGAGCAGGCCTACGGCAAGGCATTGGTGACCGCCACCAAGGCCAGCTCCCCTGACCCGGCTCTGATCTCGCAGATTGAAGAGAACATGGGAGCGCTCTACCGGAACGAGGGCAAGTACGCGCAGGCGGAATCGCTCATGCTTCAGGCGCTGGCCAGCCGGGTCAGGGCGCTGGGGCCGGATCATCCCGATGTGGCCTCGGTGCTGGGCAGCCTTGGCCTGCTCTACGAGTACGAGACGCGTTTCAGCGATGCGGAGCGCGCGCTCAGGCAGGCGCTCGAGATCGATACGAAGGCCCTGGGACCGGAGAGCGTGCAGGCGGCGCATGACATGCTCGATCTGGCCGAGCTTTATGGATCGCATGGACAGTCGCAGCCGGCGGACCAACTTTACTACAACGCGATCCAGATCTATCTCAAAGTGATGGGACAGGCCCCCAGGCGGACGGCGAATGTGGTTTTCGCCGGGGCTGAGCAGTTTATGACCGATGGAAACCTCGACGCTGCGGCGAAACTGTTCAACTCGGCGGGAGGCATTTTTCAGCAGACGGAAGGCGCGGGGACCACGGATGTGGCGAAATGCCAGGACCGGCTGGGGACAATTGCGGAGACGATGGGAAGGCACGCAGATGCCGAGCGCCTGCACAACGACGCCCTGGCTACGTACGAGAAACTGTTGGGCCCGGACGACATCAGGCTTGTGGATCCGCTGGAAGGATTGGGGAAAGTTTACCTGGATACGCAGCGATTTGCGGATGCCGAGCCCCTGTATCTACGCGCCCTGAAGATCGAGCAGGCGCACGTGAAGCCGAACGATCCGAGCCTGCGTTACAACGAGGCCGACCTGGCGGCGCTCTATTACGCGTGGGGCAAGCCCGGGCAGGCCGCTCCTTACTTCCAGACCTACCTGGGAAACCTGATGGACGAGTTCCGCGCCAACGCGGCGACCATGAGCGAACGGGAACGGCTGATCTATTTTTCCACCTGGCGATTGGCGTTTCCGATGTTCTTCAGTTTTGTGCTGAAGTATCACCAGCAGATGCCGGACCTCACGGGAGAGATGTACGACTACCTGCTCCAGGAAAAGGGGCTGGTGGCGGCCAGTGCGGCATCGATGCGCGCCGCCGTGGCGGCCAGCGGCAACCCGCAGGAAGTGGCGATGCTGGACAAGCTGGCCAGCGACAAGGCGCAACTGGCCGCGCTGGTGGAGGAGGCTGCGGGAAACCAGGCGAACCACCAGGCAGAGATCAACCAACTGGGAGACGAGGCCAACACCCTGGAGCAGACGCTGTTGAAGCAGTCGGCAGCGCTGATTTTGCAGCGGGCACAGAACGCAGCGACCTGGCGCGATGTGCAGAAGGCGCTCAAGCCGGGCGAGGCGGCGGTGGAAGTGACCCGGTTCCAGTTCGACACGGGAACCACGCCTACGGCGGACCTGGTTTACGTCGCACTCGTAGTCACCCCCGATTGCAGGCAACCCATCTTTGCGCTCCTCGGGGAAGCCCGAGACCTTGAAGCCGCGCCCATGCTCGCCTATCGCGCGGACGTGGGCCGGACCCGCGGCCTCGAAGTCGAAGAAGAGCCCGCGGCGCCGGGTCAGCCGCCGGCATCCCAACCCAATGCCGCCGTTGCCTACAACGCCTTCTGGAAGCCGCTCGAGCCCGCGCTCGCCGGCGCAAAGCGCGTCTACTTCTCGCCCGACGGTGTGCTCAACACCATTCCCGTCGGCCTGCTCGCGGACGCAGACGGCAAGCTGGTCATGGAAAAAGTCCAACTTCGCCTCGTCAACAGCACCAAGGACATCCTCTTGCCGGCCTCTCAAACCCAGGCGAGGGCCGCGCTGCTCGTCGGCAACCCCGCCTTCGATCTCACCCCCGAACAGCAGAAGTCGGCGCTCGCCCAGTTGCGCGGCGGCGCATCTCCGAGTGCCCCTGCGCAACCCGCCAATGCGCCCCAGCCCGCATCCGCCGGCGCGGCGCAGCTTGCTTCGCGCGGCGGCGACCTGAAGGGCGCCGATCTCAATCCACTCCCCGGCACGCAGGTGGAAGTGGACTCGGTGGACGCGCTGCTCAAGAACGCCGGATGGCGGCCAACCGAATTCACCGGGAATCTTGCGCTCAAGGAAACCATCACCCAGGCGCACGCACCGCGCGTGATCCACATCGCCACGCACGGATTTTTCCTCTCCGACGAAGAGCTGAAAGCGCAGGCTGAAGCCCGGGGTCAACAGGCCAACCTCAATGAAGATCCCATGCTGCGCTCCGGTCTCTTCTTTGCCGGCGCCGATCGCGTGCGCGAAGGCGCCGCGCCCGAGGCCGGCCCCGGAGCCGAGGTCGACGACGGCGTCCTTACCGCCTACGAGGCCAGCCAGCTCAACCTTCAGGGCACGGAACTGGTCGTTCTCAGCGCCTGCGAAACCGGCCTGGGCAAGGAGCTCAACAGCGACGGCGTCTTCGGCCTTCGCCGCGGCCTGCAGGAGGCCGGCGCGCAAGCCGTCATGATGAGCATGTGGTCGGTTCCTGACAAGGAGACCCAGGAGCTGATGTCGCTCTTCTATGCCAAATGGCTCTCCGGCACGGAGAAGCCCGAAGCCCTGCGCCAGGCCGAGCTCGCGGAGCGCGAGGTGGTGCGCAAGCGCTACGGCAAAGATCTCCCCTACTACTGGGGCGCTTTTGTCATGGTCAGCCCCTGAGCCGCCGCGCCGGAATCAATTGCCGGAAGTAAACGTCGGCCGCAGGCTTTCTTGCGCTGGCTTTATTGTTGTGGGTTTTGTTGTGCGCTCTTCACACGCAGCAGGAATTCCTGGATCTGCTCGATGTCCGCGCCGTAGCTCAGGCCATCCACCGGCCGTTGCCGCTTGTTTCCCTTTTCCAGAACAAAACGCAATCCCACGCCGTCGTCGCCTGAGCGGATCACCGTCGTGTTCAGCGTGATGGAGTGCTCGACCGACCGGTCCGCGCAGTCGGAAATCGTCATCCGCACCATCGTGCCCGGATACCACCGCTCGCTCGTGAACACATACATCCCCGTCAGGCTGATGTCGCGCACCCCATGCGCCACAGGCGCGCCGCCGGTGAAGAAGTACGCATACAATCCGGGCAGCGCCTGCCGCCCCGTTCTGCGATTATCGGCCGGCTCGGGCTTGAGCAGCTTCTGCAGCCAGCTCCGCTGCGGCTTCGCCGGCTCTGCCTTCGCCGGCTCCGGCGCGGTGCTCTTAACCATCGGCTGAGCACTCTCCGCAACAACCTGCGTTTCCACCCGCGCAACGCTCTGCTCGGTTGCATTCGCAGGAGCCGTCGCCTGTGCCGCAACCGCAATCTCCGCGGCCGGCGTCTCCTCCATCGAACTTTTTTCCGCCGGCGTCTTCGCCCGGGCCCGCGCGTCCCACTCCAGCACCCGTCCGGTGCTGTTGCGCGCCGCCGCTTCCGCCTTTGTCTCTGCGCCCGGCGTCGCCAGCTTCTGCAGCCGCCGCTTCATCTCCTCCGGAGCGCAGACGATGAGTTGATCGCCCAGCTGCGTCTCCGTCGCCCGGATGGTCTCCGCCGGCATCACCAGAACGCTGATCGAAGGCAGGCTCAACGCGGAGCCGCGCGCCAGCGGGAACGACTCTACGGTGTCGATGACCGTGCACTCCCGGTCCAGGTAAATCAGGTCCACCGGAATGCGCACGCTGGTGGCGGAAATGCCCATGAACGGAACCAGCCACAACCCGGCTCCGGGTGCGAGCGCAGGCAGGCGGTTGTCAATCAGGCTTGAAGTCGAGAAATCGGCGGCGTCGATTTCCGCGCTCAAAAAGCGCTCCCGGGTCTGGTTGTAAGCGCAGTGTTTCCCCGTGTCCAGGCTCGGCGGCGCGGCGGAGGTGGCTTCGGGCGCAGGCCGCGGGTTTGCGTCCTTGCGCACCGTCGATTCCGAAATAAAGCCACGCATCGTCATTGCCTTCCCCCAGACCCGATCCTGACCCTGTCTTGACCTTCTATCGGCAGGACGAGCCGTTCATTTCACTCGTCGGGGAAAATTGTCTCCATCACTCCCGGAAGAACCGGCCAGCAACTGGTGGAAAACTGTCACTTCGCATCGGCGCAGGTTCTTTTTAACCTATCTTCATCAAAATATCCGCTTATTTTCCTGAGGATGGAATACCACTTGCATCACACCCGCAGGGGATTCGTGTTACCTCCCCTCGCACCTAAGTAATGCGGCTCTGCCTCCATAGCGCCACCCCCGCACCCTAACTTGTTGAATCTTTTGTTCATTCTATCGGCAAGTCAAGCACCGTCTCCGCGCCCGCACCCCATGTACTTTCGGCATCCTGGCGCGTTCGTCTCCCGGCGCCATGGCATTGACCCGCACCACTCGGCGCACACCTCGCGTGCAGCGCCGGCCCGGGCGAAACAATCTTCTTAAAACGGCATCTTTTTCGTCCAGATGCAGAGGTTGGGCGGTTTGGCCATCTTCGGCCACTTCAGCGGCCGATTGCGCATCTCCAGCTTGAGCGGCCTTTGCTGGTGCCATTCGTGCAGCGGTTTCACCACCAGTGTCTTCACTGAGGCCTCCGTAAACAGGCAAACCGCGCCCAGCCAGTCCCGCATGTGGCCATCGGCCCACCAGGCAATGTGCATGCCCTCCCAGTTGTACACGCCGTCTTCCTCCACAAAGGCCAGCGACTGGCCCTCCAGGCCATGGATGTTCCCATTCGCGTGCAGCCACGCATAGGTCTGGCCCCGCTCGTCGTACAGCGCAAGCAAATTCCGTTCACCCGCCTTTGCAAACACTATAGCCGTCCGCTCAGCTCAGCCGGTGCCCCATCCTTTCCACTTCCTTTTCTCGAAAGCTGGGAGAGCACGCCCGCCGGCCCGCCGCGATCTTCGCTGGCTCGCCCGTCTGGGACCCTAAACTTGTCCCATGCGCCTCTTCCTCGCCATTCCCTTGGCGGAGTCGGTCGCCGCCGAGCTCGCGCGCCTCACCTCCCGCCTGCGCTCCGCCGCGCCTGATCTGCGCTGGTCCGCGCCCGATTCCTGGCATATCACTCTCCAGTTCTTAGGCGAAACCACGCCTGCGCAGTACGAGTGCCTCATCCCGCGCCTCGCCGGTCTTCGTTCTCCGCCCTTCCTCGTCCGGCTCGCCCAACCTGGCCTCTTCGATCGCGCCGCCATTCTTCACCTCGGCGTCGAGCCCACGCCGCAGCTCCTCGAGCTCCAACAGCGTATCGTCGCCGAAACCACCCCCTGCGGCTTCGAACCGGAATCTCGTCCGTACCACCCCCACATCACCCTCGCCCGCTCCAAGAGCCGCTCGCGCAACCTGCACTCCCTCGCCGCGCGCCTTCCCGGCCAGGGCAGTCTTACCGCCTTCACCGCCCGCGAGTTCCTGCTTTACGAAAGCCATCTCTCCTCCTCCGGCTCAACCTACGAGGTCCGTCACCGCTTCCCCCTCGAACCCCGCTAAGCCACTCGCCCTTGCTCCCCTGCTCCCTGTATACTGAAAGCCTGGAGTTTTCGAGTCATGGCACAAATCTGCGATATCTGCGGCAAGGGACCGCAATTCGGCAACAACATCTCCCACGCGCACAACGTTACCCGCCGCCGCTGGAACGTAAACCTGCAGGCCGTCAAGGCCCTGGTCAACGGCGCACCCAAGCGCCTCCGTGTTTGCACCAGCTGCATCAAGAGCGGCAAGGTCGCAAAGGCATAAGCGCAACCGAAACAAGGTTTTGAAATCAGAAAGCCCGTCTTTTGAAGACGGGCTTTGTTGCGCCTGCTCCCAGGCCAGGGCGCGGCCGTCAGTGCGTCGCTTCAGGGTTGATCGCGAGCGGATTCTCCCACGGGAACGCGCCCGCATCCAGCCCATCCGGAGCCCACCGGGCCACGATCGCCTGCGCCAGCCGCCCCAGCGTCTTTTCGCCCTCATTGTCGCCCGTCCAGCGTTGGTCGGCGTTGTCCCAGGTAAACGCCGCGATCACAATCGGCCCATCTTTCGTGGCAATCAGCGCCACGTCGTTGCGCACCTGGTCCAGCGCGCCCGTTTTGTTCGCGATCGCTGACCCGTGCTCGCTCGTATCCAGTGACTCGATATACCGCGGAATCCCGTCGCGGTCCTGCTGGCTGCGCAGCATGTGCAGCATCGCCCCGCACAGCGGACCATCCTCCGTCCTCGGCGCGCCGCCGTCCAGCGCCAGCCGGCACTCGGCAAACCGCTCCATGATGGACGCCATCTCCCGCGCCGTCGTCTTGCCCAGCCCGAACAGCGGCTGATCGGCCGGCATCGGACTCGTGGCCGGAACAAACACCTTCTTGTAAAGCACGGTTTGCCTCAACCCCGCTTCGCGCAGCGTCGCGTTGATGTGTTCGAGCCCCAGCCGGTCGATCGCCATGTTGGTCGCCGTGTTATCGCTCACCACCACCATCAGGTGCAGCACGTCCCGCAGCGTCAGCGTGATCGGCGGCGTCAACTGGCCCAGTACGCCCGAGCCGGGCGCCTGGTTCTCCTTCGTCAGCACCAGTTTGTCCTCGAACGACGCCCGTCCCGCACGGATCTGCTCGGCCGCATCCAGCAGAATGGCCAGCTTGATCACGGAAGCCGTCTTCACCGGCTGATCGGGCGCAAGCCCAGCCGTTCGGCCGGTGCGCAGATCGTGCGCATACACAGCCACCTTCCCCCGGTGTGCATCGGCAATGGCTTTCAGTTGCTTGTCGAGTTGCGCATCATCGGCGAGAGCCGGCCGCTGCGCGCGCGCAAAGGTCGTGCCCGCGCATGCAAGAAGCAGAAAACCTGCGGCCACGCCTCGAATGCCCATGCCGTCGAGTGTATCCTCGCAGCTCGGCCTGATTGAGACTTCCCTGATTGGCGGCGCTGAAATTCGGCGGATTCACTTCTCCCGCTCGAAAGTCAGTGACGCCGAGTTGATGCAGTAGCGCAGCCCCGTGGGTCGCGGACCGTCCGGGAACACGTGCCCCAGGTGCCCGCCGCAGCGGGCGCACGTCACTTCCGTGCGCCGCATGCCAAAGCTGCGGTCGTCGTGCTCCTCCACTGACTTCGAGTCTGCGGGAATCATGAAGCTGGGCCAGCCGCATCCCGAGTCGAATTTGGCCCCGCTCAGAAACAAGAGCGCCCCGCACCCCGCGCAGTGGTAATTGCCCGTCTCATGATTCTGCGTAAGTGCTCCTGTGAAGGCCCGCTCCGTGCCCTTCTCGCGCAGCACGCGATACTGCTCCGGCGTCAGCGTTGCTCGCCACTCCGCCTCGCTGCGCTCAACTTTTTCCGGTGTCCCGCTCACTTCCAAACCTCGCGTCCATTCACAATCTTTGCGTCACCGACGTTGGATGCGCAAGGCGCTCGAAAAGCGGCAGAACGCCGCTCTCACACCTCAGCCACGAGTTCGATCTCGATCAGTACATCCTTGGGCAGCCGGGAAACCTCGACGGTAGACCGCGCCGGCGGCGCCGCGCCGTTCTTGCCCAGATAATTGCCGTAGATGGCGTTCATGGCCATAAAGTCGCTGAAGTCCTTGAGGTATACCGTCGACTTCACGGTCTTCTCCAGGCTCGTTCCCGCTTCTTCCAGGATCGCTTTCAGGTTTTCGAGCACCCGGGCCGTCTGCTCCGCAATGCCGCCCCTCACCACCTGTCCCGTGCTGGGCTCCAGCGGAATCTGTCCCGCCGTGAACACCAGATTGCCTACGCGGATCGCCTGGGAATACGGCCCGATCGCCGCGGGTGCCTTGCCGGTTGAAATTGCTTCTGCGCTCATTCGACCTCGTCTTTAATTGTTTCCCTGATTTCTAAACTACGCCCGCCTGAGGAAGGCGCCAGCTTTGCCCTCCGCACCCTTTCGCGCTAAAAGCGTGTCCGCTCCGGCGAGGGAGCGGACACGCATGCTCAATGAGTTTCCGTGAGAGTCGGCTGGCCGGACCGGCATTTGGCCTGACCGCAGATTCAGAAGTGCCGCGCCCGGAACCCTTCGCGGCCAAGTGGCGTTTTCCTCAAGAGAACGTCACCTTGTACCAATCAAAAAGGGCGCGTGAATTCTGCAACCGCTCTATCGGACGTGCAGATTGGCCAGCGTTCCTCCTGCCAGCATCATCGCCAGCAGCCAGTAGGCCGCATTGATGGCAAAAAGCGTAGCCGGACGGCGCTCGAAGATGTGCTGGGTAAACAGGGGTGGGGCCATGAATCCCAGCCAGCACAGCGCTCCCAGATAAACCCCGTCGGGAAAGCGCGATCCGCCTGTCCAGGTGATGATGTACGCCAGGACAAACGACAGGATCAGGTTGGCAATGAACGAGGTCACCATCCCGAACCAGGCGCTCTTCGGCTTTCCGCCGTCGCCCGAGCCTATCAGGCTCACCCATCTGTCCTTGAAAACATAGCCGTACCAAAGCCAACCCAGCAGCCACTGGATTACGGTGGCAATCAGGACTGCTATGTAATTGACGCGAAAATGGTCCATAGTCTCGAAAACCCTCCACAGGTGTTGGTTCCGGTCCGCGGGGAAAGGCGAACGCGGAAATTTGGATCAAGAAGCCGATCGCGGAAAAGAGGAATCGCTACTTCACTCTGCGGTCTATGGTTACCAGTGTCAAGGTAAAACACACGAAGGTAAGTTACTTAACTGGCACGTGTACAACTTTGGGGGTGAAATTTCAGCGCCTCTTCAGCCCTTCAAGCTCTTCCAGCGTGCGCGGCCAATCCGATCCCAAAAGCCGCGATAAGCTCCTGTCTGCCAGCACTTTGCCCCCCGTCTGGCAGACCGGGCAATAGTTGGTCTCATGATCGGCGTAGCGGATGCGCTGCACCGGACTCCCGCAGCGCGGGCAGGGTGCCCCGAAACGTCCATGCACAGCCATCTCCGGCCGGAATGCGGTGACCCTTTCGGGGAATTTCTTCTTCGCTTCGGCCGCTAGCCGCTCGACCCACTCGCTCAACGTTTCCCGGGTCGCGGCAAACAGCCGCTCCCACTCCTCCGGCTTCAGCTTGTGCGTCAGCGCCACGGGCGAAAGCCGGGCCGCATGCAGGATTTCATCCGAATACGCATTGCCGATGCCGCTCACGATCCGCGGGTCGGTGAGCGCGCGCTTGAGGGTGCGGTTCTCCAGGCTGAGCGCCGCGCGGAAGCTGTCGAGCGTAGTTTCAGGCGAGAAAATTTCCAGACCGCCGGGGTCGATTTCGCAGAGAGCCTCCTCGCCGCGCAGCACATGCAGCGACGCGCGCCGCTTCGAGCCGGCTTCCGTCAAGGTCAGTGTCCCGTCCGGAAAATCGAGGGCGAGAAGCCCATTCTTGCCGCGCAAGGGCGCCCCCGGCGCCTTCCAGTGCAGCCGCCCGGCAATCATCAAATGAAGGACGAGCCAGAGGTCGCCGTCGATGCCGCTCTCCAGGCCAATCGCGATCCGCTTGCCGATGCGCCGGACGGCTTTCACCGTCTTGCCCTCCACGCTCGCAAGCGGAGGGTCCGCCGTCCGCAGCAGGAACACGCTCTGCAGGCGCACGCGCTCGAGCGTCCGGCCCACAATGCGCGGCTCCAGCGCGGTGATGTAGGCCGTGATGTCGGGCAGCTCCGGCACGTAGAGACAGATTGCAACGTGGACGGACCAAGACGCAATGCCTATGCCGGACGGGAGATAACGGCGCCCCGGCCGTCTAAAGCTCCTCCTTGCGCAGCACGGAGTTCGATGGGTCGCGCGGGTCTACGTGAACCATGACGGTCTTGCCCTTGTAGGACGCCGCCCAGCTCTGGGCTTCCGTCTCGTTGCCGAATGTGCGGCCGTAATCGCCTGTTTGCAGTTCGGGATTTCGATAGAAGTAAGTGAGCGTAGCAAGATAGCCGATGGGGCGCTCCCCGTACTTAGTCTGCATAGTCTGCTCGACTACACTGACCACGTCGACAGTGGCAGTGACCGCCGCCCAGTCGCGGCCGCGGATTCCATTCAACCACTGGACGAAGAATCGCCAGTACGAGGCCGCAAGCGCAAAGGCCAAGACACCGAGGAAAATGAGGACCTCATACCAGTTGTCTGATCTGTGCACGGAAACGCCGACTCTCGGCAAATTCACAATTTGGCGGATAACGGCTCCGATTGTAACACTCGCGATCCCGGCAGCTGCCTCTCAGGCACTATGTATTTATCGATCGATGCTTGGACTTCGCGATCCTCAAGGGCTTGGATTTCGCAATCCTCAAGGACGCGAATAAGCTATTCAAG
>DATJRT010000124.1:0-9178 GCA_035504495.1 Occallatibacter sp. | reverse complement strand
CGGGTCAACTCTCCTTCGTCCCACTCGGGATGGGCCGTAAACAGCGCCTCCGCCACCACCAGGTTCAGCACCGCATCGCCGAGAAACTCGAGGCGCTCGTTGTCGCCCGCGACGGCCGCTTCCCCGGTCCCTGCTTCCTGGGCGACCTGTTTTGCCAGGGAGCGGTGCGTGAGCGCGCGCAGCAGCAGCTCCGCACGCGCGAAGGCGTATCCCAGCGACGCTTCGAGCTGCTTCAGATCCGCTTCCATCCGCGCCTTAACCGGAGTGCTCCCGGCCTCAAGTGTGCAGGAGAAGATCCGGCGTCATCCCGAGCGAAGGCGGCCGCGGCGACCGCAGTCGAAGTGCCGGAATCGCCGCGGCGGGGATCTGCGGTGGTTCCTCTCCGCTGTTTACGCGACCAGCCTTTGGACACTAAGGCATTTCTCCTTCAGGTATAGCTGTCTTGATTTTCGTGCAAGGCGGCGATTTCCTGAGGAGAATTTCCACTTGAAGGTATCGGTTTCGGTACACATCAGAAGGAGAAATGCTTCTAGCGCTGCGGCTTCTGCGGGTTGCTTTGTCCGGCGCCGCCATCCGGCGGCTGCCCGCTTGCCGGCTGCGCGGTGGCTGCCGTTCCCGCGTCGACTCCCGCTGGGCCCGCCGGACCCGCCGGGCCCGCCGGACCCGCCGGGCTGTCACCGGTGTCGTCGCACTCGTGCTCGTGCCCGGGAACGACGTAGGCCGCTTTCACGCCCCGCTCCGCGGCCAGCCGCGTATCCTGCTGCCAGTCGCGCACCGCCAGCGCTTCCTTGTACTCCGCAACCGCTTCGTCACGCTTGCACTCGAGGTCGAGCATCCGTCCCAGATAAATGTGCGACCACGCCAGCAGTCTCTGCTGCTTGCTCATCTCCAGCGTCTTCTGGAAATCGTCGATGGCCTGCTCGGGATGGCCGGTCATCAGGTCAACGCGCGCCAGAATGAAATGCGCCCGCGCGCTGTCAGCCGTGGCCTGCAAGGAGTCATTCCCGGCGGCCAGCACTTTCCGGGCAATGGCGCTGGCTCCGCTCACGTCGCCGGTCGAGAGTTTGGCCTCGGCCAGGTCCAGCCCCGTGAGCTTGCGCGGCGCGTAGCGCTGGAGCACATCCTCGTCGGCTTCCTTGTCGAAGACGGTGTTGCGCGCGCGATGCACCTGCTGATCCACGTCCATGCTGTAGACCATCTCGCCGATGTCGTCCTTGAGGCTGGCGGGATCCTTTTCGAAGAGGATCATCTGCTCGTAAAAATACTGGGTGAGCACGTATCCCTGGTTCATGTCGTGCTGCACCGCGGCCAGGCGCACGGCCTCGGCCTTGTCCAGGGACTCCTGCCGCTCGCGCTCGTACCGGGGCAATTGCGAGCGGTCCACGCCGGCGGGAATTTTGTAGATCGGCACCCCCGTATCCATGGTGCGCGCCTCGATGGCCTTGATCAGGCATTCGATGGTGAGCGCCACCGTGTCTGAGCGGTAGCGGAAGGGCAAGGGCGCGTCGCGAATCGCCTTGAGGATGGGCTGGGTGCGGTCAATGGCATTGGAGCGCGCGAGCAGAAGCGGATCGATGACGTAGTGCAGGTAAGTGTGCCGCACCGCGATCATCGGAATTTTGCCGTTGACCGGCGACACCACCACGATGTAATCGGCGCCGTAGATGCGCGCGTTGACCACGCTGGGCGAAAACATGGGCTCGATGACGACGATGAACCGCCGCCCCTCGTAGGTGGAGGCGGGCATCTTCAGGTAGAGATCGGTGTTGACGATCATCTGCGAAAGGGGATCGTGGACCTGGTCGGCGAACTGGTCGTAGAGCAGGTGCACGGTGAGCCAGATGCCGTGCAGATCGACCGCATCAGAGAAGGCCTTCAGCAGGGGAACAACGTCGGCCACCTGAGTGGCGTCGGGCGGCATCTCGCTGAGCTCCACGGTGGTTTCAAGCTCCGGCGGCGGCGTGAGGTAGAGCGAGAGGGAGATGTACTGGGAGATGTCCAGCTCCGTCCCGGTCATGCGGTGCTGGGCGACGTAGAGGCACAGTGCATCGCGCTTGGCCCGCGCGTCTTCGCTTTTGGCCAGCGCCTGGTTCATCTCGTCGCGCACGCGCTTGCGCACCGGCTCGCTTTCGTCCACGCCCTCGTCGTAGCCGCAGGCGTTCAGGGCCGAGGCCATGATGAACACCGGCTCCGCGCTTATGAGAGAGACCGTGGGTCCGGCCGGATCAATCAGCGGCGCTCTCTCCTGCGCGTACAACTCGCCGGAAGCGGAGGGCTGATTGCCTGCAGAGCTGCTGGACGAACTGTTGGGGGAACTGCCCTGCGCCTGCGCGCCGGCCCGAAATCCGCAGCCGAAGACAGCCGCTGCCGCCAGCGCACACACAAAGAAGGAACGACCGGTCATGAAAAAGCCCTGCTGCAAGTCTAGTTAGACGGTGCAGCAGGGTCAAATGGCGCCCGGGCCGCAGAAGCAGTGCAGGCGGCGCGGGACGGGCCGGCGAAGCGTATGCTGGAAACTTCATGCTGATTGTCACGCTTCCCCTGAGCGCCGCCGCCATCCTGGCGATCGTCTTCGCCTGGATTCTCACCTGGCGGGAAGTGCGCGCGGCGCAGGCTTTCGCTTGGCCGCAGGGGATTGCGCTCGCGGGCGTGCTGGCCCTGACCATCCTGGCCCCGCTCCCGTTCGTAATGGCGGTGCGCTTCATCGACCCGCACAACGAGAGAGGCCTGGAATGGTCAATGCGGCTGGCGGTTCTGCTCTTCGTCCTGGCGCTGCCGGGCGCATTCATGCACAAGGGACTGCTGCGCTGGGCCCTGGTCCTCTGTGCGATTTTCTTTCTGGGGCTCACCGGATTTATCTATTTCGTGAGTGGAATCCAGTTCTGACGACCGCTCGTCGGAAGGCGGCGCGATTCGCTCTTCCGATCCGCGAAGCCTGAATCCGGCTTCAGCCGCGCACGGAGACGCCGGAGAAGGAAAGCACCGCGAGGCCGCGCACCGGCTGGCCGAAGAATTTGGCCGGCTCAAACTTGCTGAAGAGCAGCAGATTTTCCACCTGCGAACGGGTGGCTGCGTCGGTAGGCCCGGAGACGATGCGGTAGTCGTAGACCTCGCCATCGTCGTTGATATAGGCCTCCACCACCACCGGGGTGGACGTGGCGCCGATATCGTCGCTCTCAGCCCCGCTCGAGAGATAGAGGAACCGGGGCGCGGTGGCCATGCCGATGGGCTCGTCCGTGGTGGCCTGCGCGGTCTGCGGCTGGGCAAACATGCCCACCAGCATAATCACCGTGCCCATGAGCACGACCGCGCTCGCCAGCCCGGCCGAGGCCTGCAACAGGAACGGGCCCACGGTGTTCTTCCACATCAGCTCCAGCCCCTCCAGGCGCCGGCGCTGACGCCGCGCCCGCTCCTGGCTGATGGCCACGCGAATCCGCAGCAGCAGGTCGCCGGGCTCGGGCACCGGTCCCAGGGCGGCGAGCGACGACTGCGTCCTGCGCAGCGCGTTCCACTCGCGCGCGCAGGCGCGGCAATCCTCGAGATGGGCGGCGATGGTCTGCATCGCCCGGCCGTTCAGCCTTCCGTCAAGATATTCGGTAAATTCCGCCCGCACCTGGTCGCAGCCGTTCATCGCGCCTCCTCTCTCAAAGGCAAGCCCAAATCCGCGCAGGCGGCGGGACGCGTGTTGGGCGCCGGCGCCTGAAGCAGGGCCTTCAGACAGGCCCGCCCGCGCACCAGCCGCGACTTCACCGTTCCCAGGTTCACGCCCTGCATTTCGGCTACTTCTTCGTACACAAATCCTTCAATGTCGCGCAAAATAAGCGTGGTGCGGAAGGGCTCCGGAACCAGGCCGAGAGCGCGCTCCACACGCTCGCGGTTTTCAGCGTGCACAGCCGTCTCAAAGGGCGACTCGGCCGGGTCCACCAGCATCTCCTTGAGGCGCACCGGCGTTCCCGATTCGCTCTCCGCCACTTCCTGCTCGATGGGAATCTCGTGCAGCTTGTGGCGCATCCACCAGCGCCTCTGGTTTGAGGCCTCGCGCAGGGCAATCCGGTAAATCCACGTGCGCAGCGAAGATTGCCCCTGAAAGCTGCCCACGCCGCGAAACACCTTGACGAAGACTTCCTGGGTGAGATCGGCCGCGTCGGCGCGGTCATGCACGGTGCGCGCCAGGAGCGAGAAAATGGGCTGATGATAGCGCGCCAGCAGCCATGCAAACGCCTCCTCCGAACCGGCGCGCAACTCTTCCACCAGAGCCGCCTCATCGGACTGGAGCGTCAGCGCGCTGGCCAGATTTCCCATGGCAAATTCCCGCCTGCGACCACCTTACCGCAATTTGCCTTCGTTTGGCACGCGTGCGATACCTGGCCGAGCCGGATGGTTCATTGAGGTAATCGCCGCCTGGGTTACGGCCATATCCGCAGCACGGCCGCGTCCCGACCTTGCCCCGGGAGAAGCCGGCGAATTCATTCCGGCCCTATCGCCTGCATTCTCCATTTACTTAGACACCGGGGAGCGCGAAAGTGTTCCCCGTCACCGCTGAGATGCCTTTGGTCACCTCGAATCCCGGTATGCCCCTTCAGCGATTGCAGGTGGGGCATGAGCTTTTCACGCCTCGAACCGGCGCGCCCACGACGGCCGGGTTTCCAAACCATCCATCCTCACGCCGTGAACACAATCCTCCGCCCGTTTGCATTGCGGTTCCACGCGCTCTCCACCTGCTCGAGCGGCACCGTCTCCACATCAATCGTCAGTTTGCCTTCCGCCGCAAGGTTGAAGAGCTGCGGAATGGCCGCGAGGATCTTGTCCATGGCCGCGGAGCCGAAGCCGCTGCCCAGCAGATGCAGGTCGATGCTGCGCAGAACGGCGCCCGGCAGGGTGATGTCAGGGCCCGCGCTCGTGCCCACTTCCACCAGGCGCGTCTTTTGCGTAGCGCTCGCCTTGAAGCCGGTAGCCAGCGCCCGCAGCAGCAGTTCCGTCGGCCGTCCCCACAGGTAGTCGATGACCAGGTCAATCCCCTGCGCGCTCTCCGCGCGGAATGCCTCCAGCAGGGCCTCCTCCGGCTGATTGAGCCCGATCACCGCATCCACATCCGTGTCTTTGAGCGCATCCACATTCCGCCCCACGCCGATAACGCGCTTCGCTCCCAGCCGGCGCGCCACCTGCACCGCGAGCCCTCCCGCCACGCCGGTTGCGCCCATCACCAGCACCGCTTCGCCGGCCACAAGACCGCCGCGCTCCTGCAAACTCAACCATGCCGACATGCCGGGATTGGCAATCGCCGCCGCCATCGCGCTGTCGAGCCCATCCGGCACGGGAACCTGCAGCCCATTCGGCGCCGGGGCCAGCTCGGCCATCGTTCCCCATGGCGGGCGCATCACGCCGAAGTACACGCGCCTGCCATCGGGCGCGATGCCCACACCGTCCACTCCGGGGATGAGCGGGACTTCGCCGGTGCTGGAATAGTGCTGCCCGCTTGCGCGCGCCCTCACCACCGGGTGCAGCCCGGCTGCCTTAACGCGGATCAGATCTTCGCCTCGCTCCGCGACAGCATCGCGAAAGCTTTGATACTTGGGCGCCTCACCCAGAACATTCACCACTGCTGCCCGCATCTGCTCATCCTCCTCGCCGCCCTCAACCTCGCAGCCAACACTCCGTGCCCCATCCGTTCGCCGCTCTTGGGCGAATGGGTGGGAACGTATGAACATCGCTGGCTCACCTCCGGGTCTACCATGAACCCATGTTCACGCCCACGCCCATCGCCTATGTCCGCAGCCCTTACACCGAATCCGCCAAAATCCCGAAAGGCCTGCACGCGCAGCACGACGCCGAAGGCGCGATCGAATTCCTGCGCGAATACGAGGCCGGCCTGCTGGACGTGGAGGGCTTCTCGCACCTTTTCGTCCTCTGGGTCTTCGATCGTGCCGACGACCGGCTTGGCGGGTACGATCTGGTTGCCCGGCCGCCTGCCGACGAAGGCCGTCCGCACGGGGTCTTCGCCACGCGCTCCCCGCGCCGTCCCAATCCGATTGGCCTTACCGTGGTCGAGCTGCTTGGCCGCGACGGAAGTTCGCTGCGCGTCCGCGGCGTGGACATGCTCGACGGCACGCCTGTGCTCGACATCAAGCCTTACATGTCCAGCGTCCCGCCGGAAAGGCTTCGCCGCGGCTGGCTCACCGAGGCCGAAGAGCGGAGAAACAGTGGTCAGTGATCAGTGGTCAGTGATCAGCATGCAGCAACAAGCTTCGCGAACTTTTTTCCTCGCCCCCCAGTCCTCAGTCCCTTTGTCCCTTGGTCCCTTGGTCCCTTACTCCCTGTTCCTACCGTATTCCGAGCAGCTTATGCGTCTGAAGGCTCACCCGCCACTGCGGATGCGCGAGACAATACGCCACGGCCAGGCGCGTATTCTCCTCGCGCCGCGGCCCATCCATGGGCTGCACAAAAAAATGCCGGAACGCGAGATGCGCAAAGCGCTCCGGCTGCGCGCCCTCCTGCGGGTACACCAGCTTCAGCTCATGGCCGCTGGTCTGCCGCAGCTCCGCGCCCGCTTTCGGGCTCACGCAGATCCAGTCCAGCCCCTCGGGGGCGAGAATCGTCCCGTTCGTCTCTACGGCGATCTCAAACCCGCGCGCATGCAGCGCTTGAATCAGCGCCGCGTCCAGTTGCAGGAGCGGCTCGCCGCCGGTGCACACCACAAATCGCCGGCCGCCGCGCAGCGTATCCGGCCACGCCCGCGCAACCGCGTCCGCAAGCGCGTCCGCCGCAGCAAACTTGCCTCCGCCCGGCCCGTTGGTATCCGCAAAGTCGGTGTCGCAGAACTGGCAGGTTGCGGTCGCGCGATCGGCTTCGCGCCCGCTCCAGAGATTGCACCCCGCAAACCGGCAGAACACGGCCGCGCGCCCCGTCTGCGCGCCCTCGCCCTGCAGGGTGTAGAAGATCTCTTTGACGGCGTAACTCATCGGGCCTCGCAATTCATCGACGCCATCCCGCCGGCGGATAGCGCAGGGGATCCTCGGTTCCGTTCTCGCGAAACCCTTTTCGCCTGAGCAAACAGGAGTCGCACTCGCCGCACGGCTGGCCGTCAGGAAAGGGATCATAGCAACTGCTGGTCAGCCCGTAGTCCACGCCCAGCTCGAGACCGCGGGCAATGATCTGCGCTTTGGTGAGCGCGATCAGCGGGGTGTGCATCTTCAGCCGCTGCCGGCCTTCGACGCCCGCCTTTGTGGCCAGGTTGGCCATGCGCTCGAAGGCCTCGATGTACTCCGGCCGGCAATCGGGGTAGCCCGAGTAATCGAGCGCATTCACGCCCAAAAAAATGTCGCTCGCGCCCAGCACCTCAGCCCACGCCAGCGCAAAGGAGAGAAAGATAGTGTTGCGCGCGGGCACGTAGGTCACCGGAATTCCTTCGGCCATTTCCTCCGGCGCACGCCCCTTGGGCACTTCGATTTCGCCGGTCAGCGCCGAGCCGCCAAATGCGCGCAAGTCGAACTCGGCGATGCGATGCTCCACCGCGCCCAGCGCCGCGGCCACGCGCCTGGCCGCGGTCAACTCCCACGCGTGCCGCTGCCCGTAGGCAAACGAGAGCGCGTAACACGCATACCCCTCGCTGCGCGCAACGGCGAGCACGGTGGCCGAATCGAGACCGCCGCTCAAGAGCACCACCGCGGGTTTTTCAGAAGCGGTCATTTTGTTTCCAATCTCCGACAAAATCGGGCCGCATTCTCAAGCCGCTCTCTCCAATCGCACGGAGCATGGCCATGGTCCGGCACGGGCCAAGCAAGGCCGCGAAGCGGGCGGAAGGACGCTATCGCCACAAGTATTGCTCTTCAAACGCAATGCCATGGTTCTTCAATAGCTCCAGGAATTCCTCCTGAAAGGAGATGCGCCGATGATGCTCGGCCTGATTTTGAATATACCGAGTTACAATGCCCTTCTTCGACTCGCTCACGCTGAACGCGCCGTATCCACGTTGCCAGGCAAAGCTGCGCCGCTGCGGCCACTTCTCCTTCAACCATCGGGATGAGTTGGCCTTCACCACGCGCAGGCAATCGGCAACCGCCATTTCTGCCGGCAACCGCGCCAGCAGATGAACATGATCCGCTGTCCCGCCGATCGCGATGGGAACCGCGTGCAATTCCCGCAGGATGCCTCCGATATACGCGTGCACATCGGGCCGCATCGCTTCGGAGAGGAAGGGCGCGCGGCCGAAGGTGGAAAAGACGGCATGTGTCAGCAGGTCGGTAAAGGTATGCGCCATTCTTACGCCCCCTCCGGGGGCTATCCGTTACGGTTCCAGACTGCCAACCCCAGGCTTGCGCCTGGGGCTACCATCTGTTGCCCGCTGCGCGGGCTCCCGTGGACCGAACCGATTCGATTTCCCAAACTGGACGCTCGGGGCTACCATCTATTGCCCGCTGCGCGGGCTCCTGTGGACCGAGCCGATTCGATTTCCCAAACAGAACGCCTGGGGCTACCATCTTTTGCCCGCTGCGCGGGCTCACGATCAAGTGATGCCGGCAACCGGACGCCGGAGTGGCGATTTTGCAAGACCGGGAACCTGAGCATGTGGGAGAGTTCGGAATTCAAATTCAGTGCCGTCGGGCAAAAGCCACTCACCTCCGCCGGCTCCGCTTGCCCCGCTAGCTCCGCTTCTCCGCGCTCACATCCATGGCCGGCGCGATTGACTGCCCTTCGTCGAGATAGCGCTCGATGCACTGGTCGAGAATGCCCTTGGCCTCGAGGATGAACTCGATGGCGTCGCGCGCGCCGCCGTAGCCGCCTCCGTTGGGTGTCACGTAGTGCGCCTCGGCCTTCACGCGCTCCCGCGCGTTGGCCACGGCCACGGCCAGGCCGACCTGGCGCATGGCCGGCAGATCGATGATGTCGTCGCCCACGTAGCAAATCTCCTCCAACCCCACGCCCTCTTTTTCCATGATTTCGCGGATAGGCTTCATCTTGAACGCCTGGCCCTGATAGACGAACTCGAGCTTCAGGTCGCGGGCGCGCGTGGCCACGGTCTCCGAGATGCGCTTGGTGATGACGCCGCACTTGAGCCCGCCCATACGCGCCAGCGAGATGCCCATGCCGTCGTGGGCGCTGTAGCCTTTGGCTTCCACCATGGTCGAGGACTGCACGCCGAAGCCGATGTCCTTGCCGGTGCTGGCTTCAATGCCCGCCA
>DATJRT010000123.1:0-5489 GCA_035504495.1 Occallatibacter sp. | reverse complement strand
GCGCCGGCCACGGCAAAGACGAGCAGCGCAAGAGCCAGGAAGCAGGCGTTGGAGAGGACGCCGCCGGCGCGGCCTTCCGGGCTGAGGAAGATGGCTTGCGCGAGGGCGACCTTCTGCGGGTCAATGCCGAGGGAGAGCATCTGCTGGGCGGATTCGACGATCTGCTTGCGCAGGAGTTCGTCGAGCATGGGGCCCTGGTGAAACCAGTAGCGCGCCGCGTAGAGGGCGAAGCCGGAGGCGGCGAAGGTGGACCATCCGCCGAGCAGGCCGGTGACCAGTCCGAGACGCGCGCCGGCGCCGAGGGTGATCCAGGAGGGATGGCGGTTGCGCATATAGAGGGTGACGACCAGAGCGCCGGTGACGGCCATGAGCAGAAGACCAAGAATGCTGAGAGACGAGAGCAGCGCCGCGAGGATGCCGGCGGGGACGGCGAGCAGGAGCGCATAGCGCAGAGCCGGCTTCCAGTCGATGCTGCCGGCGTCGCGGACAACTTCATTCCACTTGTCGGGCTGGGCCTGCTCGCCCGAGGACTCACCTGTGTAGACGAGCTGCGGCAGGCCGCAGAAGGGGCAGAAACAGTCGCCCGGCTGCACGGTCTGATGGCAGCGATTGCAGGTGATCTCCATGTTGTGACTTTCCGGCTTCTCTTCTGAGCCTATAGCATCTCACACCGGGCGCGGCGGGGCTTTCACGCGGCCGGGGCTCGTGTCCGGCGGAGGGGACGGCGTGAGCCTGGCGGTGACGATGGCGATGGCGGCGCGGACGGCTTCTTCGAGGGTCATGCCGGTGGAGTCGAGAAGGACGGCGTCAGGCGCAGGACGCAGGGGCGAGTCAGCGCGGTTGCGATCGCGCTCGTCGCGGGCACGGAGGTCGCGGACGATCTCCGCTGGTTGGACGGTGTGGGCGTGGCCGGACTGACCGAGCTGCTCGAAGCGGCGCTGGCCGCGGACTTCAGGCGCGGCGTCGAGAAAGATTTTGACCGGCGCATGGGGAAAGACGACGGTGCCGATGTCACGGCCTTCCATCACAATGCCGCCTTCGGCGCCGAGCTTCTGCTGCAAGCCGACCATCCAGGCACGAACGGCGGGGTAGACGCTGACGCGCGAGGCCGCGTCGGTTACGGAGGGATTGCGAAGAAAGCCGGTGACGTCTTCGCCATCGAGCAGGACGCAGTTTTCCTCTTCGCCCGGCTCGAGGCGGATGGCGGTTTCCGCGGTGAGGGCTTCAAGGGCGCGGCTGTCATCGAGAGGGATGGCGGCGCGCAGCGCCTTAAGGGCGAAGGCGCGGTACATAGCGCCAGATTCGAGGTTGAGCAGGCCGAAATGGCGGGCGAGATGGCGGGCGAGGGTACTCTTGCCCGCGCCCGCGGGGCCGTCAATGGCGACGATCATATTCCGTACTGGATCGGTGGAGCGAATGGGGCTTGCAGCTCCGCTCATCCGCGCTTCTTGGTCCTTTGTCCGGAAGGAGCGCGGAAGCCGTAGCGCTTGCTGTTGTTAGCCTTGGCGCCGGCGGTAAGGGCTGGTTTGGGTTGCGAGCGCGCGTCGATCCGGCGCTGCTCGGGTCTGCGCGTGTCAGATCTGCGCGTGTCGGCGCGGCGGGCGTCGGATCTACGCGTGTCAGATCTACGCGTGTCGGATCTGCGAGTGTCGGCGCGGCGGGCCTCGGGACGCATGTTCTTGCGCGTGGAGCCGGTGCGGACGGAGGCGCTGGCTTTCGAAGGACGCTTGCCGCTGCCGTTGTGACCATTTCCCGAGTGGCCATTGCCGTTGCGGCCATTGACAACGTGGCCGTTGCGGGCGCTGTGGCCGTTGCCGCCGGCGTGACGCACGGCCCCGCCATTATGCGTGCCGTTGTGCTTGGACTTGCCGCTGGCCGCGGTCCAACGCGCAGACTTGGCGTGGCGCAGGCCGCCGGAGGAGCGCGCTTCGCGGCTGGGACGCCGTGCGTTGCGGCTGGTGGACGAGGGCACAGGCTTGCGGTCGCGCGCGTGCGAGGCCGGCCTGCTGAAGTGCGGACGGACGCCATTCGCTTTAGGCGCAGGGGCGGGCTTGCGCGGGGCCGGAACACGCGCAGCGTGGGCCTCCGCGGCGATGCGAGCGGCAATGTTGGTCGAGGGGTGGGCCGGCGCGGGCGGCGCAACGGGAGCGGGCGCAGCGATGGGCGCGGCACCGTTGGCAGCATTGCCGGCGAGAGGGGCGCTCGCCGCAAGGGACGAGGGCGAATTCGGAGCTTCAAAGCTGCGCGCAGAGGAGAAGTACGACGAGGCAGCCATGGCGGAGCTGGCGTAGACGGTGGGCGCGACGGTGAACTCGGGCAGCGTGCCGGCCACGTAGAAGTGGGGCGCGTGGCCGAAGGAGATGGAGTGCACCTGGCGCGTGGCCACCAGACCGCGCAGCACTTCGCGAATCTTGCTGCGCGCGGTGAGCGGGGCGAGGAAGATCTCGACTTCCTCCATGCTGGCGGCGATGACGGCCTGGAGGTAAATGGAGGCGAGCACGGAGATGGCCGTGACCTGGGAGGTGGACGCACCCTCGGCGATGGCCTTCTGGAAGCGATGGCGCAAGAGCTGCCACTGGGCCGTCTTGCCCGGCGCGGCGATGACAGGAATGATGCGCAGCTGCTGCCAGAGCTCGGTGATGGCGCGCAGGACGGCAGACTCGCTGACCTCTTTGCCGAGCGCGTGCTTGAGCTGCGGAATGGTGGCGTCGCCGGCTTCGAGCAGCTTATAGGCCTGGATGGCGAGGGGGGAGACCTGGCGCGAGCCGGTAAGCTGCGGGATGCGACGCCAGTCGCGATCGCCGCGGAGCGCGTAGACGTAAGGCAGAACCCAGGCGGCGACGACGAAGTCGGGCTGCTCACCGGGCTGGCCCAGCAGGTTCAGGCGCACGGCAACGCCGTCGGTCTCAAGGCGGACCAGCAGATCTTCAGCCAGCGCGATCTGCCGGGAGCCGGGGTTGGGATTGCGCTCGCCGGCAATGGCTTCAACAAACGACGGCGCGACACCGGCGGAAAACTGACGCCGGGGCAGGAAGAGGCACAAGCCGGTCTCTTCGATCCAGGTACGGGCATCCTCAAGCGAGAGAGCCCCATGTCCGTTCAGGCGCATCCTTTCGGCGCGCGAAGCTTCCAATTGCTCTGCTGTCAAAGAAAAACCTCACTTCCAGGCTGGCGCCGCGGCGTAACCAGAGATTCTGCGTCTCTTTAGCCTCGAGCAAAAGGCCGGAACAGAACCGCCGCAAAGACCATCAGTCCCGAGGAGGGACCGGTCCTGGGATTCGGGAACCGGCTCAAACGATGCATTCCGGGGTTAATTTCCCCCGGTTTTGGTTCTGCCTTAGCGTCCGGCAATGACCACTCCCCCAAAGGAGTGGAACTGCCACCTTCCAAGATTCCTAACGCGGTGAGCTCTAAACGCGGTGGAAGGCCCGCTGGATCTCTTTCCAAGAATACAGCAAAGCTATGGGACGTCCATGCGGGCAACTGGTTGGATGACTGGTTTTCGCAAGTTCCAACAATAGCCACTCGATACGTGCCGGGTCAAGGGCTGTGTTGATTTTAATAGCAGAGTGGCATGCAATGGAAGCAGCGATGCGGGTGCGGAGAGTGGCAAGATCCTGATTTTGCGCGGGTTCATCGGAATCTGCCGAGGATTGGTCGATGACCTCGCCGAGCATGCGTTCGAGGGCTGCGCCCTCGAGGCCAACCGGGGCAGCCTTGACGGCGAGGGTGCGCGGACCGAAGGGCTCGACTTCAAAGCCGTTGCGCTCGAGCTCGCCGGCGATGCGCGCAAATACAACCATCTGCTGGGGTTTGAGCTCAACCAGCAGGGGCATGAGGAGGCGCTGGCGCTGGACATTTTCCACCTGGCGGGCGGCGAGAATTTTTTCAAAGAGGATGCGCTCGTGAGCCACGTGCTGATCGATGATCCAGAGGCCATCTTCGCCGGTGGCGAGGATAAAGGACTCGCGGAGCTGGCCGATGGGCTTCAAATCCCCAAGATGATTGAGGTTAGCTTCGGATTGCTCGGCTTCGATGAGGGCCGTTGCGACGCCGGAGCCGGGGAGAGCGGGGTCGAGGACAGGGTCAAGAGCGGGATTGAGCAGGCGCGTGGCGGCAGCGGTGAGCGCGGAGCCGCCAAGATCGCCGAAGCTGGCGGCGGCGAGGGGGACCGAGGCAAGACTCGCAGAAGCGAAGGGCAAGCGGCCCGGTACCGGGGTGGGAATTTGCGGAGTGAGCTGGAAAGGCTGGGTTTGCGCGCCCAGCCCGTCGGCGGTAAGGGAGCTGGAACCAGGCTGTGGGACACCGGGCAAGGGCGACGCTGCGGGCGGCATGAGGGAAGGGCTGGCGGTGGGCTGCGCATCGAGGGCGGCGAGGAAGCCGGCGGCGGGACGGGCCTGGATAAGCGCGGTGCGGAGGGAGTCGCGGACGAAGTCGTGGACGAGGGACTGCTGGCGGAAGCGAACTTCGGTCTTGGCGGGATGGACGTTGACGTCGACCTCTTCGGGCGGCATTTCGAGGAAGAGCAGGACGACGGGGAAGCTGGTGGGCGGGATGACGTTGCGATAGGCCTCGGTGATGGCGTGCAGGAGCAGGCGGTCGCGGATAAGGCGCTTGTTGACAAAGATGTAGATGGAGTTGCGGTTGAGCTTCTGGAGCTCGGGCCTGGAGTAGAAACCGGTGAGGCGGAGGGCGCCGGGTGAGCGCGGAGGCTGCGCGGGATCGCGCTTCCACGGCGGCGGTTCCGGGAGCCCGGCGTGGTCGAGCTGGGTTTCCGCGGCCACGGGCAGGAGCGCGGCGAGGGTGTCCTTGCCGAAGAGCTGGTAGATGCGCTCGGCGGTGCGGGCGACGGGCGGCGCGGAGACGAGGGTGTGCGTGGCGGAGACGAGCTCGAAATGCTTCTCCGGATGAACGAGGGCGTAGTGGGTGACGAGCGCGGCGACGTGAGCGAGCTCCGTCGACTCCGCGCGGAGGAATTTGCGGCGGGCGGGGGTGTTGAAGAAGAGATCGGCAACGGTGAGGGTGGTTCCGCGCGGGAGAGCGGCGTCGGCGACGGAGAGGATTTTGCCGCCGGCGATCTCGATCTTCGTCCCCAGCGGGCGGGTATCGGTTTGGGGCGCGCTGGAAACGGCGGCGTCCGAAAGTGCCGGGCCAGGGGTTGGGGGATCGGCGGTTGCGGTTTCAAGGGTGACGCGAGCGACGGAGGCGATGGAAGGGAGTGCTTCCCCGCGGAAGCCGAGGGTGGCAATGGCAAGCAGGTCGTCGGCGGTGCGCAGCTTGGAGGTGGCGTGGCGCTCGAAGGCGAGCAGGGCGTCGTCACGGTTCATGCCGTGGCCGTCGTCCGCGATGCGAATGAGCTTGCGGCCGCCAGCCTCGACTTCGATACGGATGCGATTGGCGCCGGCATCGAGGGCGTTCTCGAGGAGTTCCTTGACCACGGAGGCGGGACGGTCGACGACCTCGCCGGCGGCGATCTGGTTGGCCACCTG
>DATJRT010000122.1:0-4525 GCA_035504495.1 Occallatibacter sp. | reverse complement strand
CGTTCACAATCCAAAACCCCGGAGCTCTTTCCCTATACAAACCGCGAAGCCAATCCCTCCGCGAAGTCCGGCCTCAAATCGGCAGTGGAGATGCACGAGAAACTGCGCACCGGCCCGCTTGCCGGCCTGCGTCTCGGCCTGCTCCACGGCCGCCTCGATGCCGACGAAAAAGAAATCGTCATGCGCCGCTTCCAGCGTGGCGAAATCGACGTGCTCGTCTCTACCACGGTCATTGAGGTCGGCGTGGACGTGCCCAACGCCACCGTCATGGTGGTCGAGCACGCGGAGCGCTTCGGCCTGGCGCAGTTGCACCAGTTGCGAGGCCGCGTGGGCCGCGGCACCGCCAAAAGCTACTGCATCCTGCTCACCGGCGAGCGCGTCACTCCGCTCGCGGAAGAACGCCTGAACGCGATGGTCCGCACCCAGGACGGCTTCGATCTGGCTGAGCTCGACCTCACCCTTCGCGGGCCCGGTGAAATCTTCGGCACGCGCCAGGCCGGCCTTCCCGAGTTTCGTGTCGCCAGTCTGGTCCGCGACCGGCAGATGTTGGAGCTGGCCAAGCAGGAGGCGGCGCGCTTCGCGCTTGAGTCGGGAAGCGAAGCGACGGAGGCAGAGCGGGCGCGTGTGCGCACTCATCTCAAAGAGGCGTGGCAAAGGCGGTACGGTCTGGTGGAGGCGGGATGATTTTCGGCGGGCGCTCTTTTTCGAGCCAACTTTCGCCTGGGCTTCTCAGGAAATCCCCGGCGCGGGTGTGCAGCAGATCATCTCAATGGGGAAAGTCTGAATCTCCAGGTCCACGCTGGCAATCTCTTCCCCGCAATTGTGCTCCTGGCTGCGCGTGCACTGGCAGAGCTCCGTGAAGTGAATGTGCCCTCTTTGACTCAGTTCCAGGCCCGCGGCAATCAAAATACTGTAAATGTCGATGCACGACTGGCGCTCGAACTCGAACAGCAGCGTCACGGCGCCGGAGTCGTTCGTTCCCCGGCTCAGCACCCAGCCGCCGCAACCCATGATCGCGCCCGTCAGCGACCGCAGCAGCCGCGCGGGCTCTTCGGCTGAAACCGCCCGCAACTGCATCGCCCAGGGGATGCAACCTTCTTCTATATCTATCCTCTGCATCGGGAACCTCGCAAAGCGGTTATCGGAGGAGAAGGGCGCCGGTTGAAGATTGTTCCGGCCCCGCACGAAGCGTGTCCAAAATTGCGACAACCTGGTTGAGAAATAGCTCGGATGTGTAGGTTCGGGAGTAATTTGGATGGGTTTGGCCAAGCTCCGCGGGCCTCCGTGCTCCGCCAAATTCAACAAAGTCCGGGTGTTATAGTCTCAGAAAGCCATGATTGTCGGCTCCGGCATTGACCTTGTGGAAGTCGAACGCATCCAGCGATCCGTGGAGCGCTTTGGCGCTCGCTTACTCAACCGCGTCTTCACCCCTGCCGAGCAGGCATACTGCCTGCGCAAGCGCGCCTCGGCTGAGAGCTTCGCCGCCCGTTTTGCCGCCAAAGAGGCCGCCGCCAAGGCTCTGGGAACCGGGATGAGCCGCGGCGTCAACTGGCTGCAGATTGAAGTCACCCGCGAACCCGGCGGAAAACCGGGGATTGCGTTTCACGGCAGCGCGGCTCAATATGCGGCCCGCCTGGGTGTGGTGCGCGTGGTTCTCAGCCTTACCCACACCGCTGCGCTCGCCGCGGCCAGCGTCCTGCTTGAGGGCGGCTAGAGTCTGCTATTCTCAAGGCGTCGACCGGCTTGGAGTCAGCGGGCTTCGAGGCGCTGCCGGAAACGGCGCTGATCGAAGCTGCCTCCGCGGAAGCGGAACGCCAGTAGGCGGACTCCCGAGCCGAGCCAGCTTGTGACCTGCCGGATTTCAGCCAGAGGAGCGACGTGCCAACCCGCAAAGAGATTCAGTGGTCGCAACTGAAGGTGGGAGCACTGGTCGTGGTCGCCATGGCCGTGCTGGTGGGGCTCATCTTTCTCATGTCCGGCTCAACCGGTGGCGTATTTGCCAAAAGACTCCGGCTCCGCTCTTACTTCGCCAATGCAGCCGGCCTCAAAGATGGCGCCGTCGTCGCCCTCGAAGGCGTAACCATCGGCAACGTCCGCCGCATCCGCGTCATTCCCAGCCGCAACCCCACTCCCGTGGAAGTGGATATGGAAGTCGGGGCCGAGTCTCTCAACGGCCTGCACACTGACTCGACCGCTTTCATCGCCCAGGCCGGCGTCCTCGGCGACAGCTACGTCGACATCGATTCCAGTCATGCCCACGGGCCGCCCCCCGGCAACAATGCCGAGATCAAAGCCGCCGGTTCGCCCACCATCCAGGACGTCATCCAGAGCAGCCAGCAATCCATCCAGCAGGTGCAGCTCACCCTGCTCAAGCTTGACCGGACCCTCGATTCGATCAACTCCGGTCGCGGCGCCGTGGGCCGGCTCATCAACGACCGCGAGATGGCTGACCACATCGCTTCCATCACCGCCAACCTCGAAACCGTCACCCAGGCCCTGGCCCAGGGCAAGGGCACTGCGGGCAAGCTCATCAACGATGACACGCTCTATACGCGCCTCGACTCAGCCGTCGACAAGCTCGATCAGATCACCACCGCGCTCAATCAGGGCCAGGGCACCATGGGCAAGCTGCTTCACGACGACTCGCTCTACAACAACCTCAATGCGACCGTGAAGAACACCAACGAGCTGGTGGCGCAGATCAACTCCGGCCAGGGAGCGCTGGGCAAATTCGTCAAGGATCCGGCCTTCGCCGCGAAAATGAACGATACCGTTTCCAGCCTTGACTCCCTCCTCAAGGGCATCGATCAGGGCCAGGGCACCGTGGGCCAGCTCGTCAAGAATCGCGCGCTTTACGACAACCTCAACCAGACCCTTACCTCGGCCCACGATCTCATCAAGGCCTTTCGCGAGAATCCCAAGAAGTATCTGAGCGTCCAGTTGAAGATGTTTTGATCCCGTCTGCCGCGGGCGCGCTCTTTCTGTCCTGAACGCGCGCCGGCTGGAAATTTTTCGCGGAGATTGCGTTCCTAGTCGCGGAGGTCCTTCATGTCCATTCCATCCCTGCGGGCGTCCCATCCTCCATCTCTGTATCGGCCCGCCGCGCTCGCGCTGGGCGCGGCTTCCCTCCTCGCTGCGCTCGCCTTCGCTCGGCCGCGGCCCTCCTCGGCGCCGTCCGACGCCATCCCGGGCTACGCGCAAAATGGCGATATGCTGCTCCCGACCAGCTATCGCGAATGGATCTATCTCACCTCCGGCATCGACATGAGCTACACCGCGGCCAACAACGGCCCCGGCCACTCCATGTTCGACAATGTTTTTGTCAACCCGCGCGCCTATCGCAGCTTCCTCTCCACCGGAACCTGGCCCGACAAAACCATGCTCGTTCTTGAAGTAAGAGAAGCCCGCGACAAAGGCTCCATCAATCAGGCTGGACACTACCAGGGCACGGAGATCATGGGCCTTGAAGTCCACGTCAAAGACGCCGCGCGCTTCCCTCATGGCTGGGCCTTCTTCGCCTTCGACTCCCCGGCCGCAAACGGCACGCTGATTCCCGAAGGCGCGCCCTGTTACTCCTGCCACGCCGCGCATGGCGCCGTGGACACGACCTTCGTCCAGTTTTATCCCACGCTGCTTCCCATCGCGCAACAGAAAGGCACCCTCAGCGCGGACTTTCGCAATCAGAGTTCGGCGCCTGCAAAATAGGCCTCTTCTCAAGCCGCCAGGGTCCGGCTCCTGGTGCTGGAGCGGCCCCTTGAGCAACTGCCGCTGGCCCAACCAGCCCTCGCCCAGCCGAAATTAACTTGCCGACTCGCCGCGCGACGGGACGAAGACCGCACATTGCAGAAAATATCAGTTCCGCGGCGCACAATAGCCACGGCAGTTCCAGAGTGGCCGTACTCCGAAGGCAAGACCCCTGAGCGGCAATTTCGCCGGGAAAATGTCACTTTATGCAAATTTCAGAAGGGGTGCGGTAACTCTGCAGCCGCTCCGGAAACGAAGGCGCGCGGAGACACCTTCTGCGATAAAGCCGCCCTGAGGCAAAAACCCGGGAATTGGCCTTAAGTCCTTCGCCTGCAAATATTTGCAAATAACCTCAATGATATGAAGAATTTGGTGCGGAATCGCTGAAAAAAGAGAGCTTACGCCCAGGGGGGCCACCCGTTCAACCTCCGGCGGGCTGTCCCGCGAACCCGCCAACAGAAAAGGCCCCGAAGGGGCCTTTTCGCTAACTTGCTAACTCGCTAACTCGCTGACTTGCTGTCTCGCCGCCCCTGAATATCCGCCAGAACTCCACGAACGCCTTCAGCCGCACCACCTGAAAGTAGTCGTTGGCGATCAGGAACAGGATTGTGGAGGCGAGCATCGCCGTCTGCAGCACGCGGCCGCCCAGTTCACTGGCAAACGGCAGAGGCGCTGCCGAAAAAACCATCGCCAGCACCAGCAGCGCGATCTTCACAATGCCCATCACCAGGTTGATCTCCGCCAGCTTGCTCGTGAACCCCTTCCCTAGCCTCAAACTTCG
>DATJRT010000121.1:0-8314 GCA_035504495.1 Occallatibacter sp. | reverse complement strand
TTCAGTGCCCGCCTCAGCACCACTTCGAGCGCGGCCTTCTGCTCGGCGTAGTCGGCGGCAGAGAGCGTGCCGGCGATCTTTTCGCTCTCGAGGTCGAAGAGCTCTTCCTTGAGCACGTTCAGCAGCGCCGCGTTCTTGCCCGCCGGCGTAAGCCGAACGGAGCCCGCCGGCGCAGGTACAAATTCCGCTCCGTTCGCGACGGGGCCTGCCGCGCTCGAAGCGGGCTGCACGGAGAAAGCCGCTGCCGGCGCACCCGCCACCGCCAGCGCAGGCCGGCGCAGCAGAAAGGCCGCGGCCGTGGCCAGCAGCAGCGTGAGCGCGCCCAGAATCCACCACTTGTATTTGCTCAGCGGGTCGGGCGTGTCGATGGGCGGTCCGATGCCGCCGCCGGGCTGGCCGTTTGCAGCCACACTCTGTCCGCCACCGTCCTGTCCGCCGCCCGCGTCGCCCTGCGCCGGCTGCCGCGGAATCTGCCCCTCGCCGGAGAGGGTGAAGGCAATGGCCTGGCCCGGCGCCGCGTTCTTCAAAAGAAATGTCTGCACGCTCGGGTCCTGGTCCACCGGCTTGAAATCGAGTCCCGCGCCCGGCGTAAACGTCATTTGCTTTGGCAGCAGCACCGCGATGTTGTCCGCGGGCAGCGTGACTGCGGGCCGGAAAGTGTACTTCCCGCCCGGGTACGGCAGCGTGTAGCCGATCTGGAACATCGTATCTTTTTCGCCGTCGTCGGGCTCGATAGGAAGATTGAAGGAATAATGGCCCTTGGGCCCGTCCGCATCCATCTTCGCTGCGGTAGGCAGCCCGCTCGGCCTCTGCGCTTCAGTGTCGGTCACCTGCGCGTCGGCGGGCAGCACAATCGAAAATGACTTCGCGCTCCACTGCGTCACCGGCGGCGAGCTGGTGTTGTGCACAAAGTAGCGCTCGTCGATCTTGAGCGCGCCGCTGGGATCGGTCTCGGCCTCGATCACGTCGGCCTCGATAAACACGCCGCTCACTTTGGCGGCCACGTCGTAGACGGAAATGTCGCCCGAGCCGCCCCCTCCCGGGGGTGCAGCGATGAAGTACCCCGCGCCCTGGTGCGTAACCCGCACCAGATACGGCCCCTCGCCCGGCGCGCTGATGGAGTAGTGCCCCTGCGCGTCGGTAGTGGCGTGCGCCGCTTCGGCCATGCCTGCCTGCACGTCCAGCAGCACCACTGCATCGCCCGCGGCGGGCTTGTTCGTGGTCTTGTCGGTCACCGTGCCGCTTATCGTGGCCGCATGCGCCAGCGCGCCGGCGGCAGCAAACAAAAGAAAGAAGAGTCGGATGGATTTCATAGCTTGCCGATTTCAGTTTTCCTGTTCAGTCAATTTCAAAGCACAACCGCAGTTCCCTCGACTGCCGCCGGTCGCCGCGGCGGACTGCCTCCGCTCCGGTGACAGCGCGGTCGGCCGGTAGGGCGCGCATCACGCACTCTGCAGCCGGTCGATTTCCGCAAGCAGTTCGGCAGTTTCGTTCTCCAGTAGCGCCCGCTGCACTTCAAAATCTTCTTCGGGATATTTGCCCGCGCGATGTTCGAAGTTCAGGTCGCGCAGGTTTTCGTAGAGCTGCTCCTTGCGCTCGAGCAGGAAGTCGAGCCGCGTTTTTTCCCTCTGGCTGGCGAAGACGTTCTCCGGCCAGAAGGTGTACACCACCAGCGCAAAAAGGAGGAAGATGCCGGCAATCAGCCCTTGCGTCTCGGTCATGGCTTCAGATTCCTCCCTCGGCGCCGGTTTCGCGGCGGATGCGTTCTCGGCGCTCCCGGTCGGCGGGGTCATTGCTCGCACTCGTAGTAGCCGCACTTGGCGCCTGCACGCCGGCCACGCCCGACCAGCGGCGCACCAGCAGAATAGTTCCCAGCAGCGCGGCGGCAAAGACGGCGAAGGGCGCGATCCACGCCACCAGGTCGAAGCCATGCGTGGTGGGCGCGGCCAGCACCACGGCGCCGTATTTGGCCACAAACCCATTGAAAATCTGCTGGTCGCTCTCGCCCGCGGCCACGGCCGCGCTCAGCTCGGCCAGCTCGGTGTCGCGGTCGGGACAGCCCACATGGTCGCATTCACCCAGCAGCTGAGCGCAGCCGCACTCGCACATAAGCCGATGGCTCAGGTTTTCCATGCGCGCACTGGAGTCGCTCGCGGCCACGCTGAAGCAGACGGCCACGGCCAGCAGCAGCGCCTGGGACGCTTTGATCCAGAAGGCGACACGTGGCGTGAATGAGCGCGACGTGATGAGTAATCGCAAACGCTGCATCAGTCGCCGCCTTTCAGCACCGGCTCCGGTGCGGCTGCGCGCATCGGCACGCGCAGCGCCGCCGTGGCCGGGTTGAGGCTGGGCACGAGCGCGATAAAGGTGCCAAGCACCATCACTACGAGGCCGGCCCAGATCCAACCCACCAGTGGATTCAAGAACGCCTTGATGATGGGTTGGCCGGTCGAGGGATTCGTGCCCTCGTAGACGACGTACAAATCCCACGCCGGCACGGAATGGATGGCGACCATGGTCTCCGGCTGGCCGCTGGCCAGGTAGACGCGCCGTTCCGGCGTCATCTGGAACTGCATTTTGCCGTGCTCCCACACGTTCAGCACCGCGTACTCGGAGTTGTAATTGTCGTTCGAGTCCTGGGTGAAGCCCGTGCATTCGAGCGTGTACGGCCCGATGCGCATGGTGCCGTGCAGGCCGAGCTCGCTCTCCGTGTTGCGGTTGAAGGCCGAGCCGCAAAGCCCGATCATCACCACCACTACCCCGATATGCACAATGTAGCCGCCGTAGCGCCGCGTGTTGCGCCGTGTCAGCAGCCAGGTGGCCGAAAGCAGGTTGCGGCCCGTCTGACGCGAAATGACGGCGCCGCCGCGCAGAAACTCCGAGAGAATGGCTGTGGTCACCGCGGCCGAAACCGAAAAGCCCACCAGCGCGTAGAAATGCCCTGAGGAATATACGCCGTTCTCCCACGGCCGTGCGCCCGCGATCAGGCACACAATCACCGTGGCCCAGAGCGCGATCACGGGCAGAATGAAATTGCGCCGGATGCTGCGGAACGACGTTGCGCGCCACGGCAGCAGTGGCCCCACGCCGGTCAAAAACAGCAGAAACAAGCCCACCGGCACGGCCACCTGGTTATACCAGGGCGCGCCCACGGTCACCTTGTTGCCCACCACGTATTCGCTGAGGACGGGAAACAGCGTGCCCCACAGGATGACGAAGCAGGCCGTGAGCAGGACCAGATTGTTGAACAGGAAACTCGACTCGCGGCTCACCAGCGACTCGAGATGATGCTCGGTCTTCAGATGGCCGCGCTGGTAAACGTACGTAAAGATGCAGACCGCCAGCGTAATCCCCATGAAGACGACGAACCACGTCCCGATGGAGGACTGCGCGAAAGCGTGCACCGAGCTCACCAGCCCCGCGCGCGTGAGCAGCGTGCCCAGCATGGTGAGCAGGAAGGTGGAAAAGATGAGCCACACATTCCAGCTCTTCATCATGCCCTTGCGCTCCTGCATCATCACCGAGTGCAGAAAGGCCGTGCCCGTGAGCCAGGGCATGAAGCTCGCGTTCTCCACCGGGTCCCAGCCCCAGTAGCCGCCCCAGCCCAGCACCGCGTAGGCCCAGTGCATGCCCAGAAAGATGCCGCAGGTCAAAAACAGCCAGGTCACCATGGTCCAGGTGCGCGTGATGTGAATCCATTTTTCGCCAGGGTAGCGCATCATCAGCGCGCCCAGCGCAAAGGCGAAGGGCACCGAGAAGCCCACATAGCCGAGGTAAAGCATGGGCGGATGGATCACCATCTCCGGATACTGGAGCAGGGGATTGAGGCCGTTGCCGTCGGCCGGAACCGCTCCCCGGATAAGCGCGAATGGCGGCGCAGCAAAGTTGAGGATGAGCAGAAAGAAGACCTGAATCGCCGCGAGAATCGTCCCCGCGTAGGCGTAGAGCTTCACATCTGTCTTGTGGCGCAGGCGCAGCACGAAGCCGTAGGTCCCCAGCAGCCACGCCCACAAGAGCAGCGAGCCCTCCTGGCCGCTCCACATGGCCGCGAACTTGTACGGCGCGGGTAGCGCGCGATTCGAGTGCTCGAGGATATAGGCGATGGAAAAATCGTTGGTGAATACCGACCAGATCAGCGCAAACGCCGCGGCCGTGACAGCCACAAACCCCGCGATCCCCGCGCGGCGCGCCGTATCCGCCAGCCGCTCCGGCGAGATGCGTGCCGGACCTCCGGTGGCGATGAGCCGCAGCGCCACCGTGCCAGCCAGCAGATTGTAAGCCGCGAGCGCCAGTGCGATGAGCAGGGCAAAACTGCCGAATGCTGCCATGAGTCTCCTGAATCGTTCCGGCGGCGCCCGCGCAGAGTTCCGCTCGCGCAAGGGCTCGCTTCAAATCCGCTATCGGGTCCGCGAGTGGGTCGGCTTGCCTGAACCGGCGCTCGAGCGAACTCCGCTCCGGGCTGTGCCTTTCATTCTCTATCCATGATAGGCGTCCAGGGTGTGATCTGGCTCACAGCTTGGGAGGAGGAAAGAGTCAATCGAAGGGAGTAAGACGCCATTCCGGGAAAAAATCCGCCTGCGCAAGGCGCGCGAGCCAACGCCCTCAGGCGCGGCCGGAATTGCCGTGTGTGGGAAGAACAACCCCTGCGCGGCATTTCGAGCAGGAGGACGCTGCTTTCCTTGAATAAGAGTGCACTGTAGCCTGGGAACCGCTCAGGCCGTCGGACGCGCGTCTTTCAAAACCATTTCGCGGGCTGCGGCCACAATCTCTTCCGTGGCCACTGGCTTGGCCAGAAAGCGCACCCCTTGACTCGTGTAGTCGCGGGCAGACTCCGCTGCGCTGCCCAGCACCAGCACGGGAACCTCGGGCAGGCGCGAGTGCAGCTCAGCCACAAACGCCGGACCGCTCAGACCGTGCGCGTGATGGCCGGAGATGACCAGGCCCAAATTCTCTGAGAACACGCGTTGTTCAATCAGGCACAGTGCTTCAGCGGCATCGGCTACCCGCTTCACATCGGGGAACCGTTTCTCCAAGATGGATTTGCGCACCAGCGCCTGCAGAGGATCGTCCTCTACCAGAAGAATAGTTCTCATTTTCTCTAGAAGCCCGGGATTCAATTTAAATTCACGGCCGAATCGTAAGATGATGCCGATGCATATTTTGTTGCCTGTCGAGACAAAATAATTTCACCAGGAATGGTTGACAAAGGTGGAACCTTGCGTGCGCCGAAGGGGTCTGCGCACCCAGCAGCCACGGCAGCAACCGCCAGTAAGCCCGGGATTAAATCGTCAGGGAATGAGCGGCGCGAATGTCGGACTCCGCCTTGCGCGCATGGCTCGGCAAACTGTCAGGAAACGCGGTCTTGGGATAGCTGCACAAAAGCGTTACGCCGCGGTTGCGGCAGAACTTGTCCCACAATTGCTCCAGGCGCACCGTGCCCTCGCGATTGCCGCGTGCCCAGAGCAGGGCCACCATCTCGCCGAAAGCGCGCACCCGCCGGTTAGAAACGCAGGCGCGGCGCAGCAACGTGCGGGCCATCTCTTCAAACAGACGCTCGTCCGGAACGTCCTCAACCAGGAAGCTGGTAAGGGCTACGCTGGCTTCGAGAGTAATGTAGCGGTCTTCGAACATGGCCCGGATCAGGTCTGCTTCCGTGCCTTCGAGCCGATAGCGCAGGGCGCGCAGATGCTCCGGCGTGGCAATTACGATGACGCTCTCACCGGCGATGAGGCCTTCACCAACGTATGCGGAGAGTGTGTCGAGAAGATCGCTCTCGCTCGAATAAAACTGGAGAATATGTTCGCCCGCAGCAACAGCATTCCTGCTGGAACTCGCCTGCGTCTGTGGGCCCTCACCCCGATACATAGGAAGACTCTCAGACTTGGATGGCAGCAGGCATGCCGAGAGTTGCCCCAAACCCTGTGCAAAACTATCCGAAAAGAAACTCTTTCTCCCGCAGATCCCGGATCGAGTCCCGTAATCTGGCCGCCCGCTCGAACTCGAACTTCTTGGCTGCCTCGCGCATTTCGTTCTCGAGCTTGGCCAGGTACGCATCCACCTGCTCCTGGCTGGCGAACTGGGGCAGCGCCTCCTGCTCCTCCACAGCCAGCTCTCCATATTCTGCTTTAAGAATCTGCGCCAATCCCATGTCGGCTTTGCTGATAACCGGCTGAGGTGTGATGCCGTTCTCCTCGTTATAGGCCCGCTGAATAGCCCGCCGCCGGTCTGTTTCATCGATCGCCCGCCGCATCGAGTCCGTCACCGTGTCCGCGTACAGAATCGCCCTGCCTTCGAGGTGCCGCGCCGCGCGGCCCATGGTCTGGATGAGCGAGCCGGCCGAGCGCAGGAACCCCTCCTTGTCCGCGTCCAGAATGGCCACCAGCGAAACTTCGGGCAGATCGAGACCTTCGCGCAGCAGGTTGATCCCGATCAGCACATCGAACTCGCCCTTGCGCAGCCCGGCCAGCAGATTCACCCGCTCCAGCGTCTCAATCTCCGAATGCATGTAGCGGCAGCGGACTCCGACTTCCGCGTAGTAGCCGGAAAGGTCCTCGGCCATGCGTTTGGTGAGCGTGGTCACCAGGACACGCTCATTGCGCTTCGCCCGATCGCGGATCTCGGCCAGCAGATCGTCGATCTGCCCTTTTACGGGACGAATCTCAACCTCCGGATCAACTAAGCCGGTGGGCCGGATCACCTGCTCCACCACCACGCCGGCCGAGCGCGTCAATTCATACGGCCCCGGCGTGGCCGAGACATAAATCGTCTGGTGCACGCGATTCTCGAACTCCTCGAATTTGAGCGGCCGGTTGTCCATCGCCGAAGGCAGCCGGAACCCGTAGTCGACCAGATTTTGCTTGCGGCTGCGGTCCCCGTGCCACATGCCATGCACCTGCGGAATGGTGGCATGGCTTTCGTCGACAAACAGCAGATAGTCGCGCGGAAAATAATCGAGCAGCGTGGGCGGCGGCTCGCCCGGCAGGCGTCCGCTGAAATGCCGCGAGTAGTTCTCGATGCCGTGGCAGTAGCCCATCGACTTGATCATTTCCAAGTCGAAACGCGTGCGCTGGTGCACCCGCTGCGCCTCCACCATGCGCCCTTCGGCCTCGAGGTGCGGCACCCACTCGTTCAGCTCCTTCACAATCGAGTCGATAGCCTCCGCCTTGCGCTCCGGCTGCACCACATAATGGCTCTTCGGATAAATAGGCAGCCGCGCGAACTTCTGCTTCACCGTGCCAAAGAGCGGGTCGATCTGCGCCAGCGTCTCGATCTCGTCGCCGAACATCTCGATCCGGTATGCGGTCTCGTCATAGGTGGGAAACACCTCGATCGTGTCGCCGCGCACGCGAAATGTCCCACGCCGGAAATCCGTGTCGTTGCGCTCGTAGAGAATCTCCACCAGCCGCCGCGTGATGTCTTTGCGGCTGATCTGCTGGCCTTTCTCAAGCAGCAGCAGCATGCCGTAATACGCCTCCGGCGAGCCCAGGCCATAAATGCAACTGACCGAGCTCACGATGATCGAGTCGCGCCGCTCGAAGAGGCTCCGCGTGGCCGAAAGCCGCAGCTTGTCCAGCTCCTCATTCACCGTGGCCTCTTTTTCGATATACAGGTCGCCGGCGGGAATGTACGCCTCGGGCTGGTAATAGTCGTAATAGCTCACGAAGTACTCGACCGCGTTCGAGGGGAAGAACTGCTTGAACTCGTGGTAAAGCTGCGCCGCCAGGGTCTTGTTGTGCGCCAGGATCAGCGCCGGCCGGTTGGACTGCTCGATGACTTTGGCCATGGTGAAGGTCTTGCCGGAGCCGGTCACGCCCAGCAGCACCTGGTGCTTTTCCCCGGCCGCCAGCCCCTGCACCAGCTCCTCGATGGCGCGCGGCTGGTCGCCACGTGGCTTGTAACTGGTAACGAGCTGAAAGTCCATATTTGAATTATAGCGGAGAAGCGAAGAATAAGCGAAAATCTGAAGAATCGGTCTATGCTCGACAGAGGGAGACTCCCGTGATGCTGTTTCGCCCCATTCGGCTCCTGGCGATGGCGATCCCCCTTCTGGCAGGTTTTTCGGTCGGTTGCGCAAAGGCTCCGCCCGCGGGCTCGCCGGATTCGCGCGCCACGGACGAGCAAATCATCCGCCAGAGCGAGAGCGCGTGGGCGCAGGCTTATGCAACCAAGAATATCGATCGCATTGTTGCGCAATACGCAGACGACGGCTCGTCGATTATTCCGGGGTATCCGATGGCAACAGGCAAACAGGCGATCCGCGCCGCGGTGGAAGAGCAGCTCACCGATCCCGGATTTGCGCTGAACTTTCAGACAT
>DATJRT010000120.1:0-12567 GCA_035504495.1 Occallatibacter sp. | reverse complement strand
GTAACCCAGCAGGTTGTCAGAAACCTGGTTATTGTCCATGCCGTCGAGCAGGAAGTTGTTGGCCTGTTCACGGTTGCCGTTGATGAGCGGACGGCCTCCGTAACCAGCGGTATTGTTGCCGTTATTGAAGCTGCTGGGATCCGTTGTGACAGCACCCGGAGCAAGGAGAGTCAGCTGGACATAATTGCGCGAGGCGAGCGGAAGGTTGTCGTTGGTCGCCGCGTTGATAACCGTGCTGACCTGGGTGGAGTCCGTTTCCAGAACCGGCGGCGCGCCGGTCACCTCGACGGTTTGAGTTACCTGCCCGACCGTGAGCGCTACGTCGACACGCGCGACCTGATTGACGGCAAGGACAAATGCGGTGTGAGAGACGGTGGCGAAGCCGGCCTTCTCAATCGTGAGAGTGTAGTTATCTGCCGGCAGTGCCGAGATGCGATAGAGACCGGCATCGTTGGACACAGCGGTGTAGCTGGTACCCCGAGCCACCGAGGTGGCTTTGACTCTGGCCCCGGCAACAGCCGCGCCGCTTTGGTCAGTGACAGTACCGACGATGGTGGCGGTGACCTCCTGACTCCATGCCGACGGGATCAGAACGGTCAGAAGAACCAGCAGGGAACCGAATAACGAGAGTGCTCTCTTACTCATCTGAACGGCCTCCAAGGAAAGACTTGAACTGCGTAAGCGGCTCCAGCGTCCTGAGTTTCTAAAACCTACACTCGGATCACCTGAGAATGAATGCGGGGCGCTTCTACAGAAACATGGCCGGGCCCAAAGACGACGAACCTGAGCGATGCGCGCCAGGCCTGTACTGCTGGCTGAACAGCGCTACTTCTGGCAGAAGGAACTTCACAGAAAGCACTTCTGATAGAGAGCGGGGAAATGAAAATCAGAAATGTGGGACTCAGCGTATGACGAATTCAAGAAAAACGCAACCCTTTTTTTGACGTTTTGCACAGGTTGCGCTATATAGCACATTCAAAATCCTATATAGCAATGTGAGAGCCGAGGGCCAGCCCTCCAGGCGGCGAGGCTGCGGAAGTTTCCACAGCGAAGGCGGCGGAGGAGGCCGGAGGGGTGGGGGGAAGCGGTCGCAGTGACAACTATTATCGGCATGGCAGAGGACTCGGGGCTGGTTTCCCGGAGCGGCGCAGCCGGACGTCGCCGCCGTCGGATACGGCGGGGGTTTACTATTGTCCCCATTCAATGCTAGGGTGGTGCGCTATATAGCGATCAGTTCCGTGCCGATGAGCCGCCCTATAGCAGATGCTCTGCTGCGGTATTGGGGAGACCGGGAAGCAGTACAGATGCTTCCGTGGGGCCCCAGCGGCTTCAGGCAGGGGTAGCTGGTTCCGGGAAAGAGCCAGAGACCCATTTCGTCTGATGAGATCGCTCCCAGTATTCGCAGCGAAGAGGACGGACGATGCGGAACCGCAACGGGGAACCAATCTACAGGCAGATTCAGAACGCCCTCCGGCGGCGGATCGACTCAGGACAGTTGAAACCGGGGTATCCGGTTCCCTCAGAGCGCGAGCTGGCGCGGTTGCACAAGGTGAGCCTGATGACGGCGCGCCATGCGCTGAGCGAGATGGCACGGGACGGGATCGTGGAGCGGCGGCACGGAGCGGGGACCTTCGTGGCTCCGCCGCGGGTGCAGTTCAACAAGCTGCTGGGCTACACGGAACAGATGGCGAGCCTGGGACTGACGGCCAATTCGCGGGTGGTCACATGCGGGATTGTGACACGGGAGCACGAGATTGCGGCGCGGCTGGGAATGGCGCCGACCGCGCGGCTGGGCAAGGTGGAGCGTGTCCGGCTGGCAGGCGATGAGCCGGTGGCGCTGGAGACCTGCTACTGGTCGGCCGATGAGTATCCGAACCTGGTGGACGCGCCGCTGGAGCGGGTTTCGCTGTTTGGCTTAATGGAACGGGAGTTCGGCGTGGGGCTGGCGTACTCCGATGAAGAAATCGACGCGACAGATGCCGATGTGCGTCTTGCGGATATTCTCGCGATCACGCGTGGGAGTCCGCTGCTGCGCATCCGGCAGCTGATCTTCTCGACGAAGAGCCGCGCAACGGTGTACGTGGTGGGGTTCTACCGGTCGGGACGGCACACGCTGCGCGTGCGGCGGTTCCGGTAAAGCCAGGGAGCTGAGGAGAACGGGACGGAGCGAGAGCGTTGCGCCCACGAAGACGGGGTCGACCGCGTCCGCGGCCTTCTCCTGTTCAGTGCGGGTTTCAGGACTGCAAATCGCATGAATCAACGCCTTTGAATCGATCTATTGAGGCGACGATTCATGGCTGAACTTTCCTGGCCACCAGCCCGGCGCTCGCCTGCCGTTGCCGTGTCGAGAGCCATGCGGATTGCGCCGTATAGTTGAGCGTCGGCTCCCAGAACGCTGCGGCTGACCTGGCAGTGAGCGCGGTCTTCACGCCGGCGAAGGGCCGCCTGAACCGCGTCGGCGAGGGCCGGGTGCAAGCCCACAGTTCCGCCGAGCACGAAGAGCGGGCAGCTGAGGACAAGCGACATGTTATAGAGGGCATAAGCAAGGAGCCGTGCGGTCCGTTGCAGAATTGCACGGGCCAGAGGATCGCCGTCCTCCTGCATGGCGTGGTCAAAGATCTGAGTCGCCGTCAGTTCGCGGGGCAGGCGAGTCTTTTCCGGGTCCCATGCGCGCTGCCACTGATTCCGGATGCCTGCACCCCCTGCAAGGCTTTCGAGGGCGCCGGGTTCTGCCAGGCCGGCTGGTTCCTCCGGAGTTCCGGGAACAAGCATGTAGCCAATCTCGCCGGCAGTCCAATCCATGCCGCGGAAGGGAGCGCCATTCAGGACGATTCCCGCTCCGATGCCGGTACCGACTGCGAGAAAGACGAAATCCTTTGCGTCTTGGGCAATGCCTGCGGATAATTCGCCCAGCGCAGCCAGATTTACATCGTTATCGATCGCTGCGGGAATGCCGAGAGTGGTTTCAAGCATGGCCTGTAACGGGATGTCGCGCCAGCCGAGCAGATACGATGTGGCTACAACGACTCCTGCGCCTACGTTCGTAACGCCGGGAGCACCGGCCGCGACGGCGCGCAGATCGCTGCGCGAGAGGCTCTTTTCTTCAAGAAGGCGATCGATGGCTTGCCGAATCAGTTCCACGACCAGGCGGGGGTCGCGCGTGCCTGCGGTTGACGCTGACCGCCTGGCAACGATGCTGCCGGACGCGTCCGCAAGCGCCACACGCAGGTTGGTAGCGCCAATGTCCACGCCGACAACATAGCCGGTGCGATGCTGTGTACGCGGTTCTTCTCCAGGTATGCCGGGGTGGGACTGGTGCACCATCTTGGAAAATGCCCTCGGAAATTCCGGTTGCTGCACGGGTTGGAGCTGGTTGGTTAAACCGTTGCGCTTGTTACGGCGCTGATGCTTTCCAGTTCACGCCCCCTGGTTTCCGGGATGATAAACCGGGTAAACAGCAGCGTGAGAATGCAAAATATGCCATAAATGCCAAAGGTGAGCGAGTTACCAGCAGTCTTAATAAGAGAAAGAAATGTAAGAGAGACAACGAAGTTTGCGATACCGGAGCCGAGAGTTGCCGCGGCAACTCCTCGGCCGCGCAACCTCAACGGAAAGACTTCGGCGACGAGAATCCATGCGATTGGCCCCATGCTGGCTGCGAAGCAAGTGATGTAGAGCATCAGGCACACGGTAGCGAGTATGCCCAGGGATGCTCCCAGAACCGCCTGAAAGTGGAACGCGACGGCAAGGGTGAAGAGGGATACGGTCATGCCTCCGACCCCGGCATAAAGGAGCGGCTTGCGGCCGATGCGGTCCACTAATGCCAGAGCGACCACCGTAGCCAGAACATTTGTAATTGCGACCAGCAGAGTGGCCAGGATAGCGTTGGTGCTGGAGCCGATACCGGCCATGGTAAAGATCTGCGGTCCGTAATAGATGACCGTGTTGATTCCGGTGACCTGCTGAAGAACGGTAAAGCCGACGGCAATGAGGAGCGAGCCGCGCACAGCGGGGCTCCACAAGGCGCTCCAGCGGGTCTCCATCTGCGTCGCAAGTCCGCCGCGGATGTCATCGAGCAGGAGTTGCGCACCTGCTTCATCCGTATACGAATCGAGTACGCGCTTTGCCTCTGCCGCGCGCTCTTTTGAGAACAGCCAGCGCGGGCTCTCGGGAAGCGTGAGGATCATGAGCAGGAAAGCGAATGCGGGGACTGCTCCAATGCCGAACATCATTCTCCAGGCATGCCGCCCGGCGAGCCAGTAGCCTGCGAGATCGGCGATGGCTATGCCCAGGGTGAGAGCAAACTGGTAAAGCCCGATCAGCCTGCCGCGCGACTGCGGCGGCGCAAGCTCACAGACATAAACGGGTGCGGTGACGGAGGTGAATCCGATGGCAACACCAAGCAGCATGCGAGCGGCGATCAGTGTGCCGACGTTGGGCGACAGCGGGGCGAGGATGGAGCCACAAATGAAGACGGCGCTGCCCCAAAGGAGCGTGCCTCTTCTTCCGATTCGGTCGGCGATGGCTCCGCCGCAGATGGCTCCCAGCATGGCTCCAACGAGCACGATGCTCACGACCAGCTCCTGCATTTTCGTCGACAGGCCGAATGTACCGCGCACAAAGATGAGTGCTGCGGCGATGATTCCCATGTCGTAGCCGTACAGGATGCCGCCCAGCCCGGCAATGAAGGATACCCGCCAGATAAAGCCGCTTCTTACCCGCGGATTCGCATCGATTTTATCCTGCTGCAAGGCGCTACCTCGCTGGGATGGTAGTCTCTAAAGGGACATCGTTAACAACATTAACAAACTCCGTGCCGCCGGTCGAGGAATTGAGATGAGCGAGACGACATCAGCCCCGCGTTGGATTTCAGGCATAGAGCCGCCGAAGGAGCTTTTAGGCGCGAGCGGAACGCAGATGCTGGAGCTCGAGTGCCGCCAGCAACCGGAGCGACTGCGCGAAATCATCAGCGCGTACAGCCACTACGAGGAGGTTCGAGCCGAGCTAAAGGCGCTTCGCCGTCTGGCTGAGGCAAATGGGCCGGTGATGTTCATTGGAATGGGCGGCTCACTCTGTTCAGCGATCAGCGGGTCCGTGATGCTGCAGACCCATGGCCGCTTGTCGTTTTCGGTGGATGCGGGGGAGTGGCTGCATTATGGATCTTCTGTGTGGCAGGATGCCGCAGTGTCGATCCTGCTGACAACGTCAGGAGAGAGCGCCGAGCTGGTTGAGCTGTGCAAAGGTATGGGGGGAGAGCAACTGGGCCTGATCTGCAACAACGCGGCCAGCACCTGTTGGAAGCTGGCACAGCACAGATTGCCGATTCTGGCAGGGCCGGAGTACGGCAACGCGACCAAAACCTATACGAATGCGGCCGCAGCCGCGATCATTCTTGCTTCCGAGATGCTCTCTTACCGTTGGGAAGAGGATGCCATGAGGGCGCTGGAGGTTTTTGAGGGAAGCCTGGATCGCATCTTTGGAATGCGGGAGCAGCTGGAAGAGTTCTGGCGCGGTTCTGTGAATACCGAAGTGATTGGGCGGGGTTCGGCGTACGGAGCTGCGGTTATGGGGGCGCTGACGATTCGCGAGATGAGCGGACACCGGGCTGCAGCCCATACGGGCGCGGGCTTTAAGCACGGGCCGAATTTAGATGTGGATGCCTCACACCTGGCGGTGATCTTTGCTCAGGGGCGCACAGCGGAGCCTGGCGTGAAGCTTGCGCAGGAGTGCAATCGGCGAGGAGGTAAAGTGATTCTTGTATCGAGCGAAGACCGCGCGCACAGCGAACGCTTGTTCCCGGTAAAAATTGACGCAGTGCCTGAGCCCTGGGAGAGTGTTACTTCTATTGCTGTGGCTCAGGCGCTGACGCTGGGGATCATCGAAAAAACCGGTTGCAGGCTGCCGCCGCGCTTCCAGTATGGCGCAATGGAGCAGTAGACCGCTGCCGGAAAGCCGAGGCAGCAGCGAGTTGATGACTCAGAAGAGGCGAGTTCCGATCGGCAGGCCGTCTGTCCTGCGGCACACCAACGCACTGAGCATTCTCGCTCTCCTGCGCGAAGCCGGCACCTGCTCGCGTGCAGACCTGGTTCGCGCATCGGGGCTGAGCGCTCCGACCGTGACAAATGTTGTCAAGGATCTGCTTGCCGCGAACCTTGTTGAGCCGCTTGGCGAAGGTGAATCCAGGGGCGGGCGCCCGCCTGACATGATCCGGTTCAAGGCAAGGCGCGGGTGCGTTCTTGCCGTGCAGATCACTTCCGAAGACATTCAATTTCTGCTTGCCGATCTTGACGGCAACGAACTGGGGAAGCTGACGCTGCCGCTCGCGAACGAGAAGACGCCGCCCAAAGCCGTTTGCGGGTCTATCGGCCAGGGTTTGCGAACCCTGCTGCGCCAGCAGAGAATGACTCGCGATCAGCTGCTGGTGCTGGTGGCCGGGGTTCCCGCAATCACCAATGTGGAAGAAGGTGTCGTGCTTGCAATCAGCACAATGCAGGGCTGGCGCTCGGTCAGGCTGCGCGCGATGCTGCAAAAGATTGTGGACTGCAAGGTCATCGTGGAGAACGACATCAATCTTGCTGCGCTGGGCGAGAGATACCGCGGATCTTCGCGCGGCGAGACAGATTTCACTTACATCAGCATCGGCAGGAATGTGGGCGCGGGTATTGTTCTCAACGGGAAGATTCACCATGGAGCGCAATGGTCTGCCGGCGAGATTGGGTATCTGCGCCTGCCGAACACGTCTCGCAGGCAGCTTACGATTTTTGAATTCGGCGAACTGGAGTCGGTACTGACGAGTTCAGGAATCCTGGCGAGCTGGCGTGAGCAGACAGGCAAAAGCCGTTCAGCGATCAGCAGCGGTGTGCAGGTTCTGGACCTGGCCGAAGCCGGAAATGCGACAGCAGAGAAAATCGTGCAGCACCGGGCAGGCATTGTTGCCGACATGGTTTTGAATCTTTCGCTGATCCTCAATCCTGCTTTGATTCTTCTGGGCGGGACGATTGGCGAACATCCGGCCTTATTGCGCGGAGTGCAGCAACAGCTGGAAGGCAGCGAGTTTGGCATTCCACGCGTGCTTACCGGCACGCTGGGAGATACTGCTGTGTTGTGGGGCGGGATTATGCTTGCGCTGGAGTTTGTTCCCGAAGTGCTTTTGCCTCCGGTTGCTCAGTGATGGCGCGCAGCGGGAGCAACGCTGACGATGGTCAGGGCGGGCTCGCCGAAGTCAGCGGCAAAGACCTTTCCTGCCGCCGGATCGACTGCAAGAGCGTATGGATTCGTCCCGGCGGGGTAGGTGCCGATGACCTTATTGGTTGCGCCGTCAATTGCGGTGATGCTGTTGCCGTGGACGTTGGCTACATAAATGCGGTTATGAAGCGGGTCGACTGCGACGTCCTGAGGATGGCTGCCAACGGGCAGAGTGGCAACGACCTTGTTTGAGCGTAAGTTGATGACACTGACGGTCTGGGAGCCGTAGTTGACTGCGTAAAGCGTTTGCGTGCGAGGGTTGACCGCCAGGGCGCAGGGAATTGAGCCGACCGGGATGGTATGGACGGCGTGCGTCTGCACGTTCAACGCAACGATGTTGCCGGTTCCTGTGTGGCCAAGGTAGAGCGTCCTGGCAGCACGATCGAGAGCCATCCCCCAAAGATGGGCGCCAACGTTGACCTTCGTCACTGCTCCGGTGGAAGCGTTGACGATGCGAATGTCGGGGTCCTCGTAGGTCATGAGAAGGATGGTATTGGAGTGAGGATCGATGACGATTCCATCGGCGCTACCGGTTTTAAAGCGGCTGACGGAGTTCGTGGCTCCGTCGACGACGATCAAAGCATCGCTGTAAGTGTTTGCCACGTAGATTTTGTTGGTGGCCGGATCTGCCGCGACGATATAGGGGTTTGAACCGGCGGGGATGTTAACGGTTGCGACGACCACATCCTGCTCGCCGTCGATCACGCTGACAGAACTGCTGTCCGCATTGACGACATAAATCCGGTTGGTGCGTGGATTTACAGCGAGAGCGATGGGGCCTGTGCCCACGCTGACCGTGTGGGCTGCGCCGGTACGTTCGTCTGTGACGATGACCCTGTCTGCACCTTCGTCGACGGCATAAACTTTGTGCGTCCGTGGATTGATGGCGATGGGCCGGGTTGTGATCAGCCGTCCGTAGGAGGTATCTGTTTCAGCCTGCGCAGCGGGAACCATGCCAGCGAGAAGCAGGGTGACGGCAATGATGCAGACAGAGGAGATAAAGCATCGACGCCAGGGCCAAGGCGCGGAAATGAGCATATTCATGTTGTGATGGATCTCTGCGGCACTATATTATCAAACGTTATAAAGGCCGGGGAGCGAGTCTACGGGAACGTATGCGCGCCCGCGGACGGTGTTCCTGATGAGCCGGTTGCTGCGATTCTTCCGGGTTTGCGTTCTGTGCGTGATGCCTGCGGCGTCTGCCTGGGGGCAACAGAAGACGTTCCATGTACTGGCCTTTTACTCGACCACGGTGGAAGGGGACCACGTAGATTTCGCGCTGCAGGCCATTCCATTTTTTCAGGCGATGGCGGCCAGGGATCACTTTGAGTTCAAGACCACGAAAGACTGGAACGATATGAATGCGGAGGTGCTGTCGCATTACCAGGTTGTGATGTGGCTGGACGACACGCCATCGACTCCTGCGCAGCGGCTGGCATTCCGGAACTATATGGAGCATGGCGGTGGATGGCTGGGATTTCACATTGCCGGCTACATGTCCGGACGGAAGGAGTGGCCGTGGTTCGCGGACTTTATCGGGACGGTATTCTCGGGCAATAACTGGCCGCCGCTGCCGGCCAAAATCGATGTGGATGACACAGGCCATCCGGTGACGAGGGGGTTTCCAGCGAGTTTCGAGTCGCCGGCGAATGAGTGGTACAGCTGGAACCCCGATCCGCGGCTCAGTCCGGGCATTAAGGTGCTCATGACTCTCGATCCTTCGAACTATCCGATCGGCTTCAAGGATACGCTGACGCATGGAGATATTCCGGTTGTGTGGACCAGCACGAAGTACAGGATGCTCTATACAAATATGGGTCACGGGAACAAGATCTTCGACAGCAGGGTGCAGAACCAATTATTTGAAAATGCTCTGTTGTGGCTGGGAGGCAGGCTGCAGTAAGCATGTCATGCAGATGAGTTCCTCCCGTGGAGAGGCAGACTTATCGCTCCCACGACTTCGCTGTTGCGGACCTGGCCGCGGGTTCCGGTTCGATCAGACTGTGGACCGATGGAGCAGGAGCCGGCCGCGGGGTCCTGCACTGGAGATTACGGCAGTCTTGTTATTGCCCTTCCCAGTATTTGTTAAAGCCGATATAGGCGGAGGGCACGGCTGCCAGAATAGTCCGCCGCAGCTGGAGAATATCGGCGGAGCCGAGCGTTTTATATAAGATCCTGCCGTTGGGGCCGAGCAGTATGGTGTAGGGCACGGCGGATTGCCATGTGGGATCGAAGGCCGCCTGCAGAGTTGCAGTGTCGTCGGAATCAAGCAACAGATTCTCGCTGGTGGCATGGTGCTTTTGCAGGAAATTCAAAACGTCTGACTTTTCATCGGGCGAGTTGACGGAGACTGTGACCAGGTTGAGGCCGCGGTCACTGTACATGCGGTAGGTGTCCTGCAGATCGGCGAACTCGGCAACACAGGAACTGCACCACGTTGCCCAGAAATCGACGAGCGTGTAGTTGTCGCCAGCGTTGGCACGCAGCTTCCTGAGCCCGGCGGCGCCGATCATGCTGACAGCCACCGGGGTTGCGTCGAGCTTTTCATTGTATTCAGCAACCAGAGCCTTCTTTTCAGCCCATTTGGTGGAACAGCCAAAGACCGCCGTGTGTGCCACCCTGACCGGCTCGTCTGCGAGCAGCTCATCGATTGCATTCTGCGCATCGCGGGTCGTGACTTTTTCAATACGGTAGCTGTTATCGAATCGGCCTTCGTAGCGGAGGCGGCGGTTCTGGTCGAAGATGAACACATGGGGCGTAGCCTGTGGGCCGTAGGCGCGGGTTACCGCCTGAGTGTCGCCGTCGTACAGATAAGGATAGTGAAGATGGCGGTACCGGACGCGGATCTTCATGTCTGCGAGCGTGTCCCCCACGTCTGAGGAGTCGAGCTCATCGATTACTGTTGCGCCGGGATCGTTGCCTTCGATGACCACAACCGCGACTCCGCGGTTCTTATATTCTTCGTAGAGCTGTTCGATGCGGCTCTCATACATTTGCGCAATTGGGCAGTGGTCGCAGCTGAAGACGATGACGAGCACACGCGCTGTGGCGTAGTCGCTGAGCTTATGAATTGTTCCATCGACGCCGGGCAGCGCAAAGCCGGGAGCCTTCGATCCGAGCGGCAGAACCGGGTGCCGGGTCTGCCCGTGGGCGATGAGCGGGGCTGCGAGAGCCATCAGCGACAGAAGAGCGACTGAAAACAGTTTCCGCATTTTTCCTCCAGGCAGCGGCCCATTGAGCCGTGGTTACGCCAGACTCCTGGCATAAGCAATTTGCTTCACCATGTCTGCGTCGTCATTGCCTTCTTTTTCGTACTCAACCGCGACCAGACCTGAAAAGCGCATCCGGCGGAGTTCGCGGATAACCTGCGGGATGTGCGCGATACCCGTTCCCAGCAGAACATTTTCCTCGTCTCCTTTTGCCTTTACGTCTTTAAGGTGAACCATGCGCAGGCGCGGCGCCAGCCTGAGAATGGCCTGGGAGGGGTCGTACCCGCACTGGGCGAACTGCCCGGTATCCGCTGTTGCTCCCATGGTATTGGAGAGGCCCGAGATGGCGTTCCATACCTCGTCGGGGCTTTCGTACGCGAACTTGACATGCGGGAAGAAATGATTGTGAAGGCCAAAGGTGAGCCCAGCCCGGGTAAGCCTTTCATCGATGGAGCGCAGGACGGGAGCGGGCGCATCGCCGGTGATGTTGCCGCATCCCAGGATGTTGGCAAAGCGGATGGCGCGGTCGATGTCCTGATCGTTGTGCATGGTCGCCGAATAATAGGACCGGCAACGGATTCCCGCGCGGTCGAGCTTTGCGCGGGTTGTGCGGAACAACTCCTCTTTGGGATTGCTCAGCAGCATGAACTCGCCCCGCGACATTTCGATTTCGCTTATGCGAAGGAGCTGCAGCTGGACGATCATGGCGTCGATGGAAATGGTGTGGTAGCTGTAGGTTCCGACTCCGATATTCAGTTTGTCGAAGGCAGGGAGCGGAGGCGCCGCAAACATTCCACCGCCAGCCGCCACAGCCAGCCTGAGAAATCCGCGTCTCGTTACTTCCGGACGAGTCGGCCTTAATTGGACATCTCCGGTATGTTTGTGACGTTCCATTACAAAGTAACTTTGCCATTGAGTCGACCACACGCGACAGCATCTGTCAAGAAAAGGGGTGGGCAGCCCGAGAGCCGCCTTTTTTTAGTCGTGGGGCAGACTCACGGCGTAAAGAAACCACGCCGCATGAGGCAGCCACTGTTCCGTCCAGCGCCAGTCTTCGTCTTTGCCGGTGACCGCATAACCTTCATTGAAGGCGATGCCGTCTTCGTCGTTCGTGGCCGCCGTGATGCCGTTGATGATGGCGCCCGGAGCGTTGGTGTATTTCCAGGAGCGGAAGAACATGTAGGCCGCGTTGCCATGGCCGCTGCCCATCAGCATGCAGGTGTCGAAGGGATTGCGGCCCAGAATCCAGTGCAGCTGATCGTCAGCGTAGTTCTCGAGAGCGCTGTGGAACGCCGGGTCGCCGGCGAACAGCGGCGCGGCCATGCGCGCGGCAGCAGCCAGCGAGGCCAGGCGTGCATTCTCACCCTGCCACCAGGGAGCCGCTTCGGTGTCGTGAGGGAAGAAAAAGGCCGTAAGCAGCTCGCCGTTTCCCATGCGCACCAGTTGGCGCGCATAGTCAAATGGGTTGTTCACTTCGTGCGTCGTCCACAACTCGAACTGGAGGGACTCTCTGACAGCGTGCCGGATCCGCTCCTGCTGCTGCGGCGAGGCGACTTCCGCGTACCGCAGCAGGCTCACCACCGGCAGCCCGGCGTCGGAGGGATGAAAGAAGGGGCGCGTGCCGTCGTCGGCGCGCCAGTAGCCGTGAAACTGTCCGGAAGTGACGAACCGGGCCATGAGCCGATCGGCGCGGCGGTCAGCCGCGGCGAGGTATCGAGGCAGATGGGAGGCGCGGTAGAGCTCTGTAGCCGCCATGAGCGCGCAGTAATCGTCAAGGATGTTTGGCTGGTGGTCGTTGAGCAGTTCAGTGTTGTGAGCCTCGAGAAAGGCGAAGGCCGCTTCGGCAGTGGAGAGGTAGCGTGAACGGGGAAAGTCGCCGTCCTCAGGCATGGTGCTGGCAAGCGCGAGCGCCGCGATCGCCATTCCGCCACCGGCGCGGAAGCTGGCTTCATAGGCATGGGGGCCGGTGGCGGGGCCAACGCTCTCCGTCGACTGACTGGCAGCGGTCTTGATGCGCGTGCGCCAGTTGGGATTGCCGATGGCACGGTCACTGGCCAGCTTGTGGGGTCCGGGCGCATTGATGCTCTCCAGAAAAGAGCCGTCAGGTCTCCGC
>DATJRT010000119.1:0-4521 GCA_035504495.1 Occallatibacter sp. | reverse complement strand
TGTGCCTGGTGACACGCTCGAAACCGCGGCTTGTCGGCTTACACCCTTTATTGTCAGTCGCTCGGAAAAATGGCCCTCCTTCTGCACTGCCTTCAGCGTGGGCAGACGAGGAGGACCGGAGTGGCGGCAACTTCTGTGGCAACGTGGCTCGCGTTGGGAAGCACGGCGCAAAAGCCGCTCCGGCGCGAGCAGCAGCGCGAACATTTAAAATCAAAGCTGGAACTTTCAATCGCCTTGCGTCCGCGTGGCACGCCGGCCCCTGGAGTTTCAGTGAGCTGTGTTCAAGCGGACGGGAAAGCAAGTACGTCTTTTTCTATGCATCGATGGTCGAAGCTGTTTATCCCCACACTGCGCGAGGCCCCGGCGGATGCCGAAGTGGCCAGCCACAAGCTGCTGGTGCGCGCCGGCTATATTCGCCAATTGGCCGCCGGCCTTTACAACTACATCTTTCTGGGGCAGCGGTCGCTGAACAAAGTGATTGCTATTGTGCGCGAGGAGATGGACAGGATCGGCCAGGAGTTTTACCTGCCCGCGCTTCTGCCCAAGGAGCCGTGGGTGGAGAGCGGGCGCTGGACGGGGATGGGCGAGAGCATGTTCCGCCTGAAGGACCGCAAGGGCGCGGAGCTGTGCCTGGGCTTCACCCACGAAGAGATCATGACGCTGATTGCGCGCAGCGAGGTACGCAGCTACAAGCAGTTACCGCAGATCTGGTACCAGATCCAGACGAAATTTCGCGACGAGCCGCGGCCGAAGTCGGGCCTGCTGCGCGTGCGCCAGTTCATCATGAAGGACTCGTACTCCTACGACATGGACGCGGCGGGGCTGGACACGAGCTACAACTTGCACGACGGCGCATACCGGGCGATTTTCACGCGCTGCGGGCTGAAGTTTGTTGCGGTCGAAGCGGATTCGGGCGCGATGGGCGGGTCGCAGTCGCAGGAGTTCATGGTGTACTCGGACGCAGGCGAGGATCTGATCGCAAGCTGCGCGGCGTGCGGATACGCGGCCAATCTGCAGAAGGCCGTTTCGCGCCTCGAGCCGGTGAAAGAGATGGAGCCTACGGGCGATGGCACGCCGGAGCTGGTGCACACGCCAGGATGCGCGGCGATTGCGGACGTGGCGGCATTCTTCAGGATTTCGCCGGCGAGCGACATCAAGTGCGTGGCGTACATGGCGCTGAAGCGCGGGGCAACCGGAAAAGATGGCGGAAAGAAGGAAGCGACCGCGGAGACGTGGCACGGCGTGGCCGTATTTCTGCGCGGCGACCACCAGGTGAACGAGACCAAGCTGCTAAGTGCTTTAGGTGCGGCAGACCTGCGCACGATGCAGGCCGAGGAGCTGACGCGCTACTTCAACGGGCCGGCAGGCTATCTGGGGCCGGTGGGATTGAAGGTGGATGCGCAGCCGCTCGGGGATGGGTTGACCGTGGTTGCGGACAGGGCGCTCGAAGGGCGCAGGAACATGGTGTGCGGGGCGAACAAGCTCGACTATCACCTGCGCAACGTGACGCCGGGACGCGACTTCGGCTGGACGCTCATGGCCGACATCCGCAGCGTGAACGAGGGCGAGGGGTGTCCCACGGAGAATTGCGAGGGCAAGCTGACGGTGGGCAAGGCCATTGAAGTGGGCCACATTTTCAAGCTGGGCGACAAATACACAAAATCGATGGGCGCGCGGGTGCTCGACGAAAGCGGCAAGGAAGTGACGCCGATCATGGGCTGCTACGGGATCGGGATCGAGCGCATTCTTACGGCGGCGATCGAGCAGTCGAATGACGCCAACGGGTTCTGGCTGCCGGCATCGATTGCGCCGTTTACGGTGGTGGTGACGATCACCAATGTTGCGGACGCGGCGCTCAAGGAGACCGGCGAAAAGCTGGCTGAAGAATTTGAAAGCGCGGGGCTTGATGTGCTGCTGGATGACCGGGACGAGCGCGCCGGCGTCAAATTCAAAGACGCGGACCTGATCGGGATTCCCTACCGCATCAACGTGGGCAAGAAAGCGGCGGGCGGGCAGGTGGAACTGGTGACCCGGGCACGCGCGGCCAGTGAGGATGTGGCGCTGAGCGATGTGGTGGCGATGTTGAAGGAACGAGTTCGCGAAGACACGTTGTTGGGCGGAGTTGCGGGCAATTGATGGAGGCTGATCGAGTTGTGAAGTTTCTCACCTCAGGCGCAAAAACAAAAACGCGCCGCAGGTGAGGCACCCGTGTTTTGGCGGGACGAGCCGCTGAGGAGCAGGAATGGCGTTGAAGATCAGATTCGCGATGCCCCGAGGAAAGCATCCGGTGTGGACGCTGGTTGCGCTGGGGGCGGCGGCGGCGATCGCGTTGTGCGCCCTCGTGGGCTTCTCGATCTTTGGCTATTACTACGTAAAGTATCACTCCATTGTGGATGCGCGGCTGAGCCAGCCGATCTTTGCCGATACCGCCCAGATTTATGCAGCGCCGCGCGAGGTGCGCCCGGGGCAGAAGCTCACGGTGCGGCTGATTGCGAACGAGCTGCGCGAGGCCGGCTACACCACCGATGGCGCGTCGCAGGCATCGCCCCTGGGAACCTTCAGCCAAGGCGCGCAACAGATCACGGTGCGGCCGGGACCGCAGTCCTATCATGCGCCGGACAGCGCCACCATCCACGTGGACAACGGCGAAGTGGATTCGATCACGGACGAACACGGGGAGGAGCTGGCCAGCTATGAACTGGAGCCGCTGCTGATCACCGGGCTGAGCGAAAGCCAGAACCGCATCAAGCGACGCCTGCTCACCTACGACGAGATTCCGCCGAACCTGGTGAACGCGGTGGTGGCCATTGAGGACCGGCGCTTCTTTGAGCACAACGGCGTGGATTATTACCGGCTGGTGGGCGCGCTGCGCAACGATCTGACGCCGGGGCACCGGTTCGTGGAAGGCGGATCGACGCTGACCATGCAACTGGCGCGGGGATTCTTCCTTTCGCCGGAGAGACGGGTGATGCGCAAGATTGCGGAGATTGCCATCACCTTTCAACTGGAGCACCGCTTCAGCAAGCAGCAAATTTTCCAGATGTACGCGAACGAGATCAACCTGGGCCAGCGAGGGAGTTTTTCCATCGATGGCTTCGGCGAGGCGGCGGAGGCGTTTTTCGGCAAGGATGTGCGGCAACTGAACCTGGCCGAGTGCGCGCTGCTGGCGGGTATGATCCAGAGCCCGAACCGGCTGAATCCTTTCCGGCATCCGGATCGCGCGACCGACCGGCGCAACCTGGTGCTGGATTCGATGGTGGAGACCGGGGCGATCACCAAGGAACAGGCCGAGGCGGCGAAAGCGGAGCCGCTGCATCTGGCGCCGGCCAGCGTGGACGCAAGCGAGGCGCCGTATTTTGTGGACCTGGTGCGCGACCAGCTGGTGCAGAGGCTGGGCGACCGCGACTTTAACCGCGAAGGATTGCGGATTTACACCACGCTCGATCCCGACCTGCAGCGGATTGCGACGGAGGCAGTGGATTCGACGATGCCGCAGGTGGATAAGCTGGTTGACCGCATCCATGCGCGAGACCGCAGGCTGGGCAAGCCGTATATCTACCCGCAAGTGGCGCTGGTGGCGCTGAATCCGCATACCGGACAGGTGCTGGCGCTGGTGGGCGGGCGCAGTTATGGCGAATCGCAGCTGGACCACGCGATGGCGATGCGGCCCACCGGTTCCACCTTCAAACCGTTTGTGTATGCGGCGGCGTTTCAGACAGCGGTGGAAGGCGTCATGCTGCCGGGACAAACGAAGCTGTTCTCGCCGGTGACCATGATCAGCGACGCGCAGACCACCTATGACGTGGGCAACCAGATTTACACGCCGCGCAACTACAAGGGCGAGTATTACGGCGATGTGACCGCGCGCTACGCGCTGATGCGCTCAGACAACAACGCCACCATCAGCCTGGCCAGCATGGTGGGTTTTGACCAGGTGGCGGCGCTGGCGCGCGATGCGGGCATCAAGAGCGCGCGGGGCACGCCTTCAGTGGCCATCGGCAGCTATGCCGCGACTCCTCTTGATATTGCCGGGGCATATACGGTGTTCGCCAATGGCGGCGTGCATCTGGATCCATGGATGCTGGCAAGCGTGCGCACGCCCACCGGCGACGTGATGACGGATTACACGCCGACCTCGCGGCAGGTTCTCGATCCGCGCGTGGCTTATCTGACGACGAACATGATGGAAGCGGTGCTCGAAGGCAACGGTTCCGATGGCTGCCGGGTGGGAGACCGCGACCTCTGCGGAACCGGCGCGGGCGTGCGCAACATGGGATTCGAGGCGCCCGCCGCGGGCAAGACCGGAACCGATCACGATGCCTGGTTTGCCGGTTTCACCAGCAACCTGATTTGCATAGTTTGGGTGGGCAACGATGACTATTCCGTTCTGGGCCTCGAAGGCGCCGATGCAGCCGCGCCCATCTGGGCAGACTTCATGAAGCAAGCCGTGCAATTGCCGCAGTACTCGGACACGCACGAATTTACGCCGCCGGATGGGGTGCAGGTGGAGCAGATCGACAA
>DATJRT010000118.1:0-6440 GCA_035504495.1 Occallatibacter sp. | reverse complement strand
TTTTCGTCCTCGGTGACCGTGCCGTTCGCGCTCATGTGAATGGCGCCCATCCTGCGCACGGCCTGGCGCTCATCGAGGCGGACGATGGCGAATCCCGATTGCGCCGAGAGCGCGCCATGCTTGGGGTTGCGCGCGTCCGCGGCGGTGGAGGTGTTCACGGTGATGGGTGAGGAGAGAACCGGCTCCGCGGCATCGTTGACGCCGAGCGAGAGATAAATGGCCGGATCGTTGACGTGCAGATGAACCTTGGCGTGCGCCCCGGAGAGCTCGAGGTCGGCTCTCTGGCCGGCGAGCGGATTCAGAACGCCCAGGCCGTGCCGCGTCCGCGAGTCGACGTCAACGTCCTTGGGCAGAAGCTCGACCAGCTCCGGCGTGCCGTCAAAGGTGTCGAGCACGAAGACGCCCTCCTGATCGGGCAGCTCCAGGCCGTGGGCCACTTCCGGCATGCGCGCTTTTTCATCGGCGCGCTCGTCGGCTTCCTCCTTGTCGATATCGGCGGCCTCTTTCATGGCAGGCGACGTATCGTCGGCGGTGAGATCGGAATGCTCCTGCTCCCACTTGCGCGTGGCGTCCCAGTCCACCAGATCGACGGGCAGTTCTTCCCAGTCGCCCCGTTCCTGCGAGAGATAGCGCACGCGGTCGCCCACGATCTGGTATTGGCGCACAACCTGATAGGAGCCGTCTTTGAGGATGAGCCGATGATTTCTTCCCAAGCCCGGCAGATCGGGCTTGAGGACCAGAGGCTTGGAGTTGTCAGCGGGCGTGCTCTCGCCCTGCTGCGATTGCGACTGCGATTGCGGGCGGGCAGGCGCGGCCGCCAGCAACAGGCCCAGCCCAACCGGCAACAGCGGCCGCCAATCAAAAGAGCGCAACATGGCAACTCGGAGGGTTCCCATCCGCCCCGAACGGGAGCGGATATATCTCAGTTTAGACGAGCCAAACCGGCGTGAGTTTGCGGCGCATGCGCGGAAAAGCGTAACCGGCGATAAACCCGGAATGGGAGCACGACGTCAAAGTTTGTGTATGCTGAATGCATAGGATCTTTGCGTGACCCTCAGGAAAGCCATCCAGACACGGCTTCAGGCGCGGCCAGGCGGCCGCAGGCCTTCCCAGTCCCCCTCGTGGGCTGTCACGGCGGTGGTGTGCCTGGTTCTGACGGCTTTTCTGGCGGTGATGCAGGTGCCTCACCTGCACACCTCGCAGAGCGAAGCCGATCATTGCCCCTTGTGCGTGGTGATGCATTCCACCGCGCCGGCCGCGCCGGCCGTGGCCGCGGTGGTCCTGGTGCCCATGGGCGCTCCGGAGCCGCAGGCCGAGCCCATCCTGGCGCCCAAAAAGCAGCCAACGAGAATCTTCATCCGGCCTCCTCCCAGCGGCTGCTAGCGCCTTCGCTCGATTTCTCAGACCAAGCCTGATACCCGCACCCTGCCGCTCATAAACCGGCGGGGCGACGGTGCATCTTCACGATGCCGGTCAGGGGCTGATCCGGAGACCGGCGGGCGCGCACGACGATGCAGTGAAGCTGCCGCGCGAATTCAACAATGCCCAGGCGCGGCAACCCCCATGCATTTCCAGCCGATTTTCAGGAGACATTCCCATGCCATTTCCTCGTGGCGCAAATTTGCGCATTCTTCCTCTGCTCTTTCTCACGCTGGCGGCGCTCTGTGCGCGGGCGCAAAGCGGCAACGCGGGTACCGTGCACGGCACCGTGACCGACCCTTCAGGCGCCGTCGTTCCCAACGCAACCGTCCATCTCGCCGACCCCGTCAGTGGATATGAACAGACTACGACCGCCGATGCCACCGGCCAGTTCAGCTTTCCCAACGTTCCCTTCAACCCTTACACAATGAGCGTCTCTGCCAAAGGGTTTGCCACCTCAACCCAGAATGTTGAAATTCGCTCGTCGGTGGGAATCAACGTCAAGGTGGTTCTGCAGATCTCCGGAGGCACCCAAACCGTAACCGTTCAAGACACCGGCGACTTGATTGAAGATGACCCCACGTTCCACGTCGACGTTGATCGCGATCTGTTCAACAAGGTGCCGCTCGAAAGCCAGTCCTCCACGCTCAGCTCGCTGGTAACGCTCACCACGCCCGGCGTCTCGGCCGATTCGAACGGGCTTTTTCACGGCCTCGGCGATCACGCGTCGAATTCGTTTCAGGTGGATGGGCAATCGATCACCGACCAGCAAAGCAAAGTCTTTTCCAACCAGCTTCCGGAGAACGCCATTCAGTCCATTGAGGTGATCAGCGGCGCGCCGCCGGCCGAGTTCGGAGGCAAAACCAGCCTCGTGATCGTAGCCACTACCCGCTCCGGTCAGGGCGTGACCAAGCCGACAGGTGACATTTACGCTTCCTACGGAAGTTTCGGGTCGGACACGGGCGGCTTCGATCTCTCCTATGGCAGCAAGAGCTGGGGCAACTTTGTCGAAGCCGACGGCCTCGACACGGGACGCTTTCTCGATCCGCCGGAGTTTACTGTCTTTCACGACAAGGGCAACGAGGAGAATTTCTTCGATCGCGTGGACTATAGCTTCACGCAGGCAGATTCGATCCATCTCGACCTGAATTACAGCCGCTCCTGGTTTCAGACGCCTAACGCCTTTCAGAACCTGAACGTGCAGAACGTGGTGAGCGGCGGCGCCAGCGCAACCCCGGTGTTCGGCGCTGTGGGCAACACCAACCAGGGCTCCAAGATCAACACCTACAACGTCTCACCTACGTACACGCACATTATCAGCAACAGCTCGGTTCTCAATGTGGGCGCATTCGTCAGGAGAGATGACTATGGGTACTATCCCAGCTCGAATCCTCTGGCCGATCTGGGTCCATCGAACCTGCAAACTTCCTCCATCTCCCAGTACCGCACGCTGACCAATACCGGCGTTCACGCGGACTATTCCTATGCGAAGGGGATCAACAACGTCAAGATCGGCGCGCAATACGAACAGACGTTCCTGCGCGAGCATGACAACCTGGGCATCGTCGACAACACCTATAACACGCCTTGCATCGACGCGAACGGCAATCCTGTGCCGGGATTCTATTCGACATCCGATTGCGCACCGGCGGGCTACCTTTCGAACGATCCCTCGGTCACCTATGGTGCGACCGACTCTAACGGGAACCTGCTGTACGGAACATTCAATCCCCTCCTTGAACTCTACGATCTAACCCGCGGAGGCACATTCTATAACTACTTCGGTCATGCCGATGTGAAGCAGTTGGGCCTCTACGGTGAGGATGAGATCAAGGCCGGCAACTGGGACTTCAACCTGGGCCTGCGCGAGGATGTTTATAACGGCCTGGCGGACGCCAACCAGACGCAGCCGCGTGTGGGCATCGCCTATAACGTAAAGCCCTCCGCTACGGTGCTGCGCATCTCGTATGCGCGCACGCTGGAGACGCCTTTCAACGAAAACCTGGTGCTTTCGAGCTCCGGCTGCTCGGATCCGGTGCTGAATCCGCTTCTTGCCTGCCAGCCAGGTGTGACGGGGGTCCTGCACCCTGGTTACCGCAATGAGTTCCATGCCGGATTCCAGCAAGCCTTGGGGAAGTATGCGGTCGTCAGCGGCGAATATATCTGGAAGTACACGCACAACGCCTTCGACTTCAGCGTGCTGGGCAACACGCCCATCACTTTCCCCATCGATTGGCATAACTCGAAGATCCCGGGCTACGCGCTGGATGCCGAGGTCCCCAATTTCCACAACTTCAGCGCCTATCTTGTCGCCTCCTCGGTGGCCGCCCGCTTCTTCCCGCCGCAGGTGGCGGGAGCCGGAGCCACGAGTGGAGTCGCGGTGGGCTATCCCTTCCGCATCGATCACGACGAGAAGTTCAACGAGACCACCCACTTCCAATACACGATTCCGGGGGCCGGGATCTTGAAGGGAATTTGGGGCGGCTTCAACTGGCGCTTTGACTCTGGCCTGGTGGCCGGCTCGGCGCCCTGCTATGACGTGACCGATCCAAACAGCGCCTGCGGCAACACCTCAATCACGCTGGCCAATGGGCAGCCTGGAGTGGCTATGGTGGACAACGGCATTCCTCCTTCCACCAACATTGTGACGGGCGCCAGCGTGGCGCTTCCCTTGACCGCGGACGAGGAGTTCCAGTCGGGACTCGCCTGCAACGGCGTGAGAGCGACGCCCACGACTCCCTTGCCCGCGACCTGCCCGGCCAATGAGCTCACCTCGAGCCTGCTGAGCATCCCTGCGCTGAACACGGGCGACAACGACCACAACCCGCCGCGCGTTGCGCCACGCAGCCTGTTTGACGTGACCCTCGGCAAGAACAACATCTTCCACGCCGACCGGTACAAAACGAACCTTGACTTCACAGCGATCAACGTGACCAACAAGTACGCGCTCTACAATTTCCTTTCGACCTTCAGCGGCACGCACTACGTGACGCCGCGTGCGCTGACGGCGAAGGTGACGCTGAACTTCTAAAGGTGGTCCCGGCGCCGGAATCGGCGCCCCACCCTTTGACCCGGCCCAGAAACGGGTGCCCCATCCGGGCACCCACTGGGCGCGGCGTTTTTGCTTTTGCCGCAAGAGTGGGAAGGCACTCAAATCAATCGCGCGCGCCGGCGTGTGCGCTGCGATAGGCCTCATACACTTCCTCGCCGAAGCAGGCGAAGATCACTTTTTCAATCGACTCGTTTTCTCTCAGCCCGGTGCGCACTTCGCGTACGGCAATCTCGACGGCCCGGTCGATGGGGTAGCCGTAAATGCCGCAACTGATGGCCGGAAAGGCCAGCGAGCGCAGGGCGTATTCGCGGGCCAGGACGAAGCACGCGCGGTAGCAGCCGGCCAGCAGCTCGGCTTCTCCATGCGTACCGCCGTTCCACACCGGGCCCACGGTGTGGATGACGTAGCGCGCCGGCAGGCGGAAGCCGGGCGTAATCTTGGCGTGGCCGGTGCGGCAACCCCCAAGCAGACGGCACTCGGCCACGAGCTCCGGCCCGGCCGCGCGATGAATGGCGCCGTCCACGCCGCCTCCGCCGAGCAGCGACGCATTCGCCGCGTTCACGATGGCGTCCACGGCCAGCGTGGTGATGTCGACCTGGATTGCCTCAATTTTTCCAGTAATGCCATTTACCGCCGATGGTTTCATTGGCCGCCCCGCTAGGGTTTTCAAATCAGGATGTTATGGAGGGGAATCAGCCGCGTTATCCTCAACGGCGCTGAAATCCCCCTTCCGCCGAATCCCGGATTCTGCCATACTTGATTGTGCCCACCAGGTACGTCCAATCGCAACAATTCAGAGTGAGGTTGCACCCATGTCGGCAAAGTATGTCTTTGTGACGGGCGGAGTTGTGTCCAGTCTGGGCAAGGGATTGGCGGCGGCTTCCATCGGCTGCCTGCTGGAGAGCCGGGGCCTCAAAGTGAACATGATGAAGTTCGACCCCTACCTGAACGTCGATCCGGGGACCATGTCGCCGTTTCAGCACGGCGAGGTCTTTGTCACTGACGACGGCGCAGAAACCGATCTCGACCTCGGCCACTACGAGCGCTTCACCCACGCGCCTCTTTCGCGCGACAACAACCTGACCACCGGGCGCATCTACGAACAGATCATTCTGAAGGAGCGACGCGGCGACTACCTGGGCAAGACCGTGCAGGTGATTCCGCACGTGACCAACGAAATCAAGAACGCCATGCGCAAGCTGTCGTCGAACGGCGCGGACGTGACCATTGTGGAGATCGGCGGCACGGTAGGCGACATCGAATCGTTGCCCTTTCTTGAAGCCATCCGCCAGATGCGCCAGGAACTGGGCCGGGAGAACACCGTGTTCGTTCACCTCACGCTGGTGCCGTGGATCGCCGCGGCGCAGGAGCTCAAGACCAAGCCCACGCAGCACTCGGTCAAGGAGCTGCTCTCCATCGGCATCCAGGCCGACATCCTGCTTTGCCGTTGCGACCGCAACCTGGGACGGGAGATGAAACAGAAGATCGCCGCCTTCTGCAACGTGGAAGAGCGCGCCGTGGTCGCTGCCAAAGACGTGCCGTCCATCTACGAAGTGCCTCTCGGGTTTGCGCAGGAGGGCGTGGACGCGCTGATCCTCAAATATCTGCACCTGGAGGCGCCGGAGGCCGACCTGGCGCGCTGGAAGGAGCTCGTCGACCGCGTCCGTCACCCCAAGGATGAAGTTTCGATCGCCATCGTGGGCAAATATGTGGAGTACGAGGACAGCTACAAGTCGCTCAAAGAGGCGCTCACGCACGGAGCCATTTCACAAAATCTGAAATTGAAGATCACGTGGATCGAGGCCGAGGGGCTGGAGTCGCAATCGCCGGAGGATCGCGGCTACGAGACGCAGCTCGAGGACTTTGACGGCATCCTGGTTCCCGGCGGGTTCGGTAAGCGCGGCATCGAAGGGATGCTGAACGCCATCCGCTACGCGCGCGAAAGACAGGTGCCGTACTTCGGCATCTG
>DATJRT010000117.1:0-5527 GCA_035504495.1 Occallatibacter sp. | reverse complement strand
GGGCGCGGAATCCCCTGGATGATGAGAAGATTCAACTATTTGCCGACCCTGAGGCTGGCCGTTGCCGCCGCAATCCCCGTCCTATTCTCAGCCGCCCTGGCGCGGGCGCAGAGTGCGCCCGCCAAGAGCGCGCCCGCAAAGACTACGCCGGCCGCGACGCCGGCCGTGCCCCCGAGCGCGCAGACGCCGGCCAAGGCGACTCCGCCGGCCAGCGCGAGTGCGGCGGCGAGCCCGGGCAAGAGCGATTCCGGGGAGGCAGAGCAGGAGCCCAACCGGGCGCAGGCTTACTATCACCTGGCGCTGGCGGCCACGTACGAGGACGACGCCATCTCCGAGGGCCGCCCGGACGACGTTTCCCACGCCATCGAGGAATACAAGCTGGCGCTGGACGCGGACCCGGATTCAGCCGAGCTGAGCAACGACCTGGCCGATCTTTATTTCCGCACGGGCAAGGTGCACGAGGCGGAGAACACGGCGCGGATGCTGCTGAAGACCGACCCCAACAACGTGGACGCGCACAAGCTGCTGGGCCGGATTTATCTGCGCCAACTGGGCGAGGGGGACAACGATGTTTCTTCGTCGTCGCCGGCGGGCAATGTGCTGGACCAGGCGATCGGAGAGTTTGAGAAGATCGTCGCCCTGCAGCCCAAGAGCGTGGAAGACCGCATGGTTCTGGGCCAGCTTTACACGGTGAAGCACGAGCCGGAGAAGGCGGAAGAGGAGTTCAAGACGGCGCAGGCGATCGAGCCCGAATCAGAAGACGTAGTCCTGAACCTGGCGCGGCTCTACGCCGACAGCGGCGACCTGGAGCACGCGGTGAAGGTGATCGAGGCGGTTCCGCAGGACGACCGCACGCCGAAGATGGAGTTCACGCTGGGCGCGGCGTATGAGCAGCTGAAGCAACCCAAGGACGCGATTGCGGCCTACCAGCGCGCCGAAGACCTGGAGCCGGGCGACTTGCGCACCATGGACGCGCTGGCCGAGGCGCTGTTCAACAACGAGCAGTACGACGAGGCGATGAAGCAGTACCAGGAGCTTGCCGAGGCCGATCCGGACAACAACGCGCCGCTGATTCACATTGCCGAGATCCAGCGCCACCAGGGCAAGTACGAGGACGCGCTGGCGACCATCGAAAAGGCGCTGAAGATCGATCCGACGTCGCTGGAGGCGGGATACAACGAAGGGCTGCTGCTGGATGTTCTGGGGCGCTTTGACGATGCCGAACAGGCGTACCAGAAGATGGTGGATCAGATTTCGCATGCCAACGGCGCCTACACGGACGAAGAGAAGAACAACCTCAGCATCTTCCTGGAGCGGCTGGGGGCGGTGTACGTGGAGCAGAACAAGATCGACCTGGGGGTTGCCACTTACGACAAGATGATCGCGCTGGGCGGCGACAATGCGGTGCGCGGCTACCAGGGCGAGGTGGATGCGTACCAGACGGCCAAGGAGTTCGACAAGGCGCTGGCGATTTCGCAGAAGGCGGTTGCAGCCGATCCGAAGAACCGCGACCTGAAGCTGATGCTGGCCGCCGAACTGTGCGACGAGGGCAAGCCGGACGACGGCCTGGCCATGGCCAAGAGCGAGCTCGACGGCAAGCCGGACGACGATCGCACGGTGTGGTTCGCGATCGGGCAGATGGACGTGCGGCTGCGGCGCTGGAAGGATGCGGACGACGCGTTCAACAAGGCCGATCCGCTGGCGACCAAGAAAGAGGATCGCACCTACCTCTTCTTCCTGCGCGGCGAGCTGGCCGACCGGGAAAAGCACATGGACCAGGCGGAGGGATTCTTCCGCCAGGCGCTCGACCTGGACCCCACCAACGCGATGACGCTGAATTACCTGGGGTACATGATGGCCGACAAGGGCGTGCAACTGCCCGAGGCGCTGAAGCTGATCCGCGAGGCAGTGGACCAGGAGCCGATGAACGGCGCCTATCTTGACTCGCTGGGATGGGTGTACTTCAAGCTGGGCCAGTACGAGCTGGCCGAGGACAATCTGCGCCAGGCGGTGGAGCGGGACCAGACCGATCCCACGGTGCACGAGCACCTGGGCGACCTTTACGAAAAGACGGGGCGCATTCGCCTGGCGGCGGCGCAGTGGGAGCTTTCCATGAGCGAGTTTGCCAAGTCGAATCCGGCGGATTATGAGCCGGGCGATGTGGTCAAGGTGCAGAAGAAGCTGGAGAGCGCGCGGGTGAAAATGGCCAGGGAAGACAACTCGCTGGGACAGCCGAAGCCGGAGTAAGACGGGCAGCGCCGGGTGCGCGCAAAGACGGCGGCAAGCAAAAAAGCGGCGGAGATAAAGGAACGGCGGCGCTTGGGAAGAGCGGCCGCCGTTTGTGTTTCCGGGCGCGGATTTTCTATTTCGTTCCTTCCGCGGAGGCAATGTAGAGATCGACGTTGCTCTTGTCGACGAGGGTGGTGCCGGTATCGACGAAGACGGGATAGTGCGAGAAGGAGTCGGCGCTATAGTCCCGGGTTAAATCCTTAGGCGGATAGTGGAAGACCTCGTCGAGAGCCTTGAGGCCGTAGTAGCCCATGGTGTAGGGCTTCTGCACGATGGTGGAATCGATGACGCCGGCCTTGATGGCGTCGAGGGTGTCCTGGCTTGCGTCCCAGGCAATGAGCAAGCGGTCGGTGGCGCCGGTGCGCTTGACCGCGTCGGCGACCATCTTGCCGGAAGAGGAGTCGAGGGCGACGAAGGCGTCAATCTTCCTGGCTCCGGTGAGAGTCATGAACTGCTGGGTGCGATCGAAGGCGGTGGTGGGCTGGCCCTTGATGTCGACCACTTCCACGATGTTGACGCCGGGGTGGGTGGAGAAGGCGTCCTTGAAGCCTTTCAGGCGCTCGCCGGTGTTGGCCTGGCCGCCGAGTGTGAAGAAGACCACGTTGCCCTTGCCCCCGAGTTTCTCGAGCACGCGGCGGCCGCCGAGACGCCCGGCCTCAAGATTGTTGGTGCCGATGAAGTAAAGACGGTGGCTCGAGGGCGCGTCGGAGTCGATGGTGATGACGGGAATGCCGGCCGATGCGGCGGCGTCGATCTCCGGCCCCAGCACGGAAGCGTCGGCGACGGAGATGAGAATGCCGGAGGGTTTGGCGGCGACGGCCTTCTGAAATTCGGCCAGCTCGGCCTGGGCATCGTGGCCATCAGGCCCGGCCACGCGCGCCGTGACCCCGTACTCGGCGGCGGCGTGGTTGAATCCGGCCACGGCGGTCTGCCAGTAAGGCAGGGCCATGTTGAATCCGATCAGGTAGTAGACCTCTTTCTCCGAGTGCCTGGCGCCGCAGCTCGTGAGCGAGACGGCGGCGCAGGCTACAGCAGCAAGCGCGGCGGATTTCAGGAATTTCATGGCTCGACCCCTTTCCGGAGCGCGTCCGGTGCGGCCGCGCGCAAGAAACAGAACGGGCTGCGCGGCGGCTCAAGAAAAATCCGGCTGGATGGTACTCCCGGCGGATGGCGGTTGTCCATAAGGATTGAAGCCGCGCGTGCCGATCGCGTGCAGCAGGCGGAGCCGCGCCGGTGGCCCTCCCCCGTCAATTCCCTTCCCCGTGTGCGGTATAACGGGATTGGAGCCTGCAGGCGCAGGATGCATGCGAGCCGGCTCCGGACCGCGGACGAAGTGACTGCCGAAACCCCCGAATTGCCAACTCCCCTGCCGCCGGGCATTGCCGTGCGCGGCGAGGGCGAGCTGACGCGGCGCACACATGCCGAGCCGGCGCACGCCTACCGCTCGCCCTTTTCGCGGGATGCGGCGCGGATTCTGCACGCGCGGGCCTTCCGGCGGCTTGCGGGCAAGACGCAAGTGTTTACGCGGCTGCCCGGCGATCCCCTAAGCGACCACTTCCGCAGCCGGCTGACGCACACGCTGGAGGTGACGCAGATTGCGCGCACGGCGGCGCGGGCGCTGGGCCTGAATGCGGAGCTGGCCGAGGCGCTGGCGCTGGTGCACGACATCGGGCATCCGGCTTACGGACACGCGGGCGAGAAGGCGCTGGACCACGCGCTGAAGGCGCATGGACTCACGTTCGACCACAACCTGCACGCGCTGAGGATCGTGACCTGGTTCGAGGAGCGGTATGCGGCCTTTCGCGGGCTGAACCTGACCCTGGGCGTGCGCGAGGGGATCGTGAAGCACTCGCGGGATTACGCGGCGCACGCGCACCCGGAGCTGGGGGAGTATTTTCTCGATGCGTTTCCGCCGCTCGAGGCGCAGCTTATCGACCTGGCCGACGAGATTGCTTACCTGGCGGCGGACCTGGACGACGGGCTGGACTCGGGGATTCTCTCACTCGACCAGGTGCGCGCCGGCGTGCGGTTGTTTCGCGGGTTCCATGACGAAGCGGCAAAGAAGTTTCCGAGCGCGGCGCCGCGGCTGCACGCCTACGAGGCGCTGCGGAGGATGCTCAACGCGCTGGCGTCTGACCTGATCGTGGAGGTGCGGCGGCGGGTGACGGCGCTGGGCGCGGAGACGCTCGAAGAGATCCGGCATGCGCCCCAGCGGCTGATGGGGCTGAGCGCGGCCATGGAAACCGAGCGCGCGGCAACCAAGACATTTCTCTATGACAATTTCTACAACTCCGCGGACATGGAAGAGGTGCACCGGCATGCGGAGCAGGTGGTGACGGAGCTTTTCGCGAAGCTGATGGCGGAGCCGGAACTGATGCCGGAAGATCACAGGGCGCAGATTCCGACCGAGGGGCTGGCGCGGACGGTGACCGATTATCTTGCCGGGATGACGGACAGTTACATAGAGCAGTTGTGGGCGCGGACGCGGTAGAAGGGGCGAGGCGACGCCGTGTGCTGCGGCAGACGGTGAATCGGCCGCGCGGAACGGTCGATTCGCCGTGCTTCAACCCGGTTTCCCCAGGGGCAATGTCCGGGTTGGCGACAATCTTCCGGGAGCCGGCGATTTGCGCATGATTGCGCGAGCTGCCGGAAGACGCTGTGGAGGCGGGCAATTACGGCCGGAGCCGCTTCGGCCCGCTTTGCTCTCTCTTTTCAACCCATTGAGTCGAACATTTGCCACTTCGCCCACGTATGTTGGTGTGGAGGGCCGGCGCTTACCCCCAGGCCGGACTCATTACTCCTATTGAAGGCGGCAGAGAGCATGGGCGATTTTCGCAACGACCTTAAATACTCCCTGCGCATGTTGCTCGCGAGCCCTGCCTTCACGGTTACGGCGATTGCCGCGCTGGCGCTGGGCATCGGAGCGAACACCGCTATCTTTACCGTGGTTGACACGGTCCTGCTCAAGCCGCTCACCTATCCCGATCCCGGCCGCATCGTGCGCTTCCTCAACGTCTACCCGGAAGGCTCGGGCGACTCCGCTTCGCCGGAGAACTTCAACACATGGAGGGCGCAGACCAGCGTCTTTCAGGATGTGGCCGCGTACGACTTCGGAGGTCCGGGCTTCAATCTCACCGGCGACGTTCCGGAGCAGGTGCACGGCATCCATGTCTCCCAGGCGTATTTCCGCCTGTTTGGCGCGCCGGTCCTGCTTGGCCGCACCTTCACGCCGCAGGAG
>DATJRT010000116.1:0-10101 GCA_035504495.1 Occallatibacter sp. | reverse complement strand
ATCGATCATGGGTGCTCCCCCGCCTCCGGCTGCAGGAGAATCAAGAGCACAAGCGCGGCCACGGCAAAGTTTCGAAAGGCCGCATCCTGCCCATTCCATGTATGCGACTGCCACATGAGGAACCACTCGCCGCCCACAGTAAGAAACGCCACCAGCCACAAGAGCAAAGAGAGCGTAAGCGCCACTACAGGCAACTGCCGGGCAGCATTGAACTGCGCAGAGGGCAGGCGTAGCGCGCGCAGCAGGCGCATCACGCTCCACCACAACAGAATGGTGATGACGATCTCCCACGCGATGATACACACGTAGAAGGCGAGGTGAAAGGCCGGCGAAGGCAGCGCGCGCCACATGCCCCGGTTGCCGGGTAAGGTTGTGTCCATCATGAGAACGTGGCGAACAAACTGGTAGTTCGAATCGAAATCGGTAAGGTTGTTGATCACAACCAGCGTGTCAAACAGGGCAAGGCCCGTCAGCAGCGACAGTTTTGCGGCGCGGAGAATCATGGGTGCGGCCTCGCGGTAGCCAAAACTTTAAGGTGTTGCGGCAGGCGCGGCACTCTCCGCGCGCAGCAGCGAACCATGCCTCATCCTAAATTGAAGCGCCCGGCAACCGATGGGTAAACCCGGTTCCCGGGTGATAGATTCAGATTGAGATGACCCACCCCCGATCGCCGGAAGAAAAGCTGGCCGCTCTGGGATACACGCTGCCGCACCTTCCATCGGCGGGCGGCAATTATGTGTCCGCAAAGCGCAACGGCGAAGTGCTTTATCTCTCCGGCGTGATTTCAATTGGAGCGGATGGCGTGATCACCGGTACTGCCGGCGCCGACCGAGGCGTCGATGAGGGTTATGCGGCGGCGCGGGCCTGCGCACTCACGCAGCTGGCCGTGCTCAAGCAGGAGCTGGGCTCGCTCGATCGCGTGGCCGAAGTGCTCAGCGTCAACGGGTATGTGCATGCAGCGCCGGGGTTCGCGGATTCGCCGGCAGTAATCAACGGAGCTTCCGATCTGCTGGTGCAGATCTTTGGAGATGCCGGCCGCCACGTGCGCGCCGCAGTGGGAGTCAGCGCATTGCCGCGCAATGCCCTGGCAGAGATTCAGATGACCGTGAAAGTGAAGGAGCCGTGAAGGAGCATGCGCTTTCGGCCGAACCCACCCACTCGGTGTGGGACCGGTCCTTGAAACCCAGACTGCGCATCGATTCAGGCGACGTTGTGCACATAGAGTGCCTGGATGCGAGCGGCGCGCAGGTGCGGCCCGGCATGACTACGGCCGAATGCCTGGCGATTGACCGCACCCGCATCCATGCTCTTACCGGGCCTGTATGGATAGAGGGCGCGGAGCCTGACGACGTGCTCGAGATCGAGATCCTGGCCACGCGGCACAGCGGATGGGGCTGGTCCAGCGTGATTGAGGGGCTGGGCTTTCTGAAGAGCCGCTTCCGCGATCCCTATCTCTTCCATTGGCGGCTCGATGGTGAGTCAACATCCTCGCTGGCTCCGGCAATCGTTCCGCTACGGCCGTTCCTGGGAGTAATGGGCGTGGCGCGCGCCGAAGATGGGGCTTTTCGCACTCGTCCGCCGGGACCATTTGGCGGAAATCTGGATGTGCGCGAGCTGTGTGCCGGTTCCCGCCTCTACCTCCCGGTGTACAATCCCGGCGCACTTTTCAGTTGCGGCGATGGCCACGCGGCGCAGGGAGACGGCGAGGTCTGCATCAACGGCATCGAGTGTCCTCTTGACGTCACCCTGCGTTTCCGCCTCCACAAGCAGCAACACCTTGATGGCCCGCTTGTGGAGTCAAGCGATGCGCTGGCGCCCGACTCCTGCGCCGACAGCTGGGTTGTAGTGGAGACCGGAACCGATCTGGCTGAAACAGCGCGGGCGGCAACAGGCCGCATGATCGATTTGCTGGTGAGCCGCTGGGGTTTCAGCGAAGTTCACGCCTACATCCTGTGCAGCGTGGCCCTCCGTCTGCGTCTCAGCCAGGTGGTCAATGAGCCGGTACACACCGTGAGCGCTGCGTTGGCAAAGCAAATCCTTCCGCACCGCGAGTTGTTCCCGATCCCATGACCGCCGATTCCCGTGGTTCCTGAAGAACAGCAGGCGCTCCGCTGGCCAGGCTATTGGGTTAATGTGACTGCCAGCTTCTCATCGCGTGCAGCAAGGAATGCCGCGCCCAGCTCTGCCGACGAGGCAAATTTCCTGCCGGCAACATGGCGGGCGGGAAAGTAGAAAGTGAGCTCGCGCTCGTCAAATGGCCACGGAGTCAGCTGAAAACGGCGGGATGCCGTGGGCAGCACTTTCACCTCCGCGCTCGATCCGTCATTGCGCGGCAAGGGGTGAAGCAGGTGGGCAGGCGACGCAAAGGCCACACAGCTCAGCAGGGAGAGATTGTCGCATGCCTGCAACAGCTTGAAGTGCTCCAGAATCGTTTGCGCGCGCTTCTCTTGCGGCGCGAGCGAGGCATCCGCGGCGATTGCCGCGCGCAACTCCGCCTGGTATTCGCGCTGCCGCTCAAGAAATGAGTCCAGCAAAACCAAGTCCTCAGGCTTGCTCGTGGAGCGGTCGGCATGATCGGTCAGCAGGCTGTAAGTGTGCAACGAGATAAGCAACCCCGCGTAAGCATCGTCCCCCGCGATAATGCGCACGGCACGCTCCCTCACCGCGAGATAATCCTCCAGGTCGATCTCCTCAAATGCCGAATACTTGCCGACCAGTTCCGTGGAAAAGGCTGACGGCTTTCCCTCTCGCGTGATGCAGGGATGCGCATCCCGCGCCGCCCAGCCGTCGTCATGGCAGGCAATGCCCTTAAGCACCCGGGCGCGCGGTTCCGGCTTGCGAAATTGCGCGTTTCCCCACGCCGCGGCAAAGGCGCCCGCCAGGCGCGCGTGGTCGGGGTGCGTGATCAGCCACCATCCGCTTTCCGATTCCATGCGCAGCAATTCGATGCTCCTATTCCGCTGCGTCCCCGCGCTTCGATTCGTGCCAGTTGTGGAGCGCCATCCATTCCAGAAACGCCACGACAAAGAAAAACGCGAATCCCAGTGCGGTGGCTGCCAGCACCAGAGCAAACAGGTAACCGGTCTCCATCTGATTGTTTGCGTAAATCATTGCGTAGCCCAGCCCGCCTTCGCCCACGCGCGTTGAACCGGCAAACAACTCTCCCGTAAGCCCGCCAATCACGCTTATTCCCGCAGAAATGCGGATGCCCGTGAAGAGATTCGGCAGCGAGTTGGGGAGCCGCAACTTGAACAATATCTGCGCGGGTGTAGCGTTGTGCATGACGAAGAGATGGATGAGGTTTTCATCGACGCTCACAAGCCCCTGGGTGGTGTTGGCAATAATCGGCGCGAGACAGATGATGAATGTCACCACGGTTACCGAGCCGGTGCCGGCGCCCATCCAGTCGATAACGAGCGGCGCAATAGCCAGAATGGGGACCGTCTGCAGAAGAATTGTATATGGATAGAGCATTTGCCGGAGACCTCTCCACTGCGCGAAGACCATGGCCACTCCGATTCCAGCAACCACACTGGCGGCAAGGCCTCCCGCGGCCTCTTCCGTCGTAATCCAGAGAGAGCTCAACAGCGAGGGATAGCGATCGTGAATGGCCCGCGCGACGGCCAGCGGACCAGGCAAAATGTACACCGGCAGGTGATTGACCCATATCACCGCCTGCCACAAGCCCAGCAGGCATGCGAACACGATGGCACTGTTGATGACCAGCCAACCGCGTCTCTTCATGACTGAGCCGCTCCGGACTGAGCAGCCGCACGCAGCCATCGCGAGGCCTGCGCTACAGTCTCTTCAAACGCCATCGACTCGCGGGTTGCAGCCGTGCGCGGCCACGGCAGGTGGATTGCCATTTCATGCGCCACCCGCCCCGGGTGCGAGGCCAGAATTACCACGCGTGTAGAGAGGAACACGGCTTCAGCAACAGAATGGGTTACAAAAAGAACCGTCCATCTCTGCTCCGTATGCAGGCGCAGCAACTCTTCATTCAGGCGGTCACGGGTCATCTCGTCCAGTGCGGCAAAGGGCTCATCCATGAGCAGAATGCGCGGCCGGCTTACCAGCGCCCGCGCGATTGAAACGCGCATCTTCATTCCCCCGGAGAGCTGCCGGGGATAGCTCCTGGCCACATGCGTCAGGCCCACCAGTTCGAGCATCTCAGCAACCCTGCGCCTGCGCAGCTGCCGCGCCGCAAACTCAAGTTCCAGTCCCAGGCCCACGTTCTCCTCAACCGTGCGCCAGGGGAGCAAGGTCGCATCCTGAAAGATGAAGCTCATCGACTCACGCGCATTTTCCGGGGTCATTCCATTCACTTCCACCCGGCCGCCGCTCACCGGACTCAAACCCGACACCAGCTTCAGGAGGGTTGACTTTCCGCAGCCGGATGGTCCGAGAAAGGTGACGAACTCGCCGCGCTCCACGGCGATCGAGATGTTCTCGAGCGCAGCGGCGGCGCTTCGATAGCGCTTGCTCACGCCGCGCAGGGCAATCTCCGGGACGGCGTCTGCCCCTGGCGTCACCATCCCGGCTCTCCTTTCACGGGAAGATACAACGCGGAGGGCTGATGGGCCGAATGAAGAACCTGCTGCGTAGAGCGTCTCCAGGTCCAGTGGTCAGCAAGTTGCGGCAAAACTTCGGTGGAGGGATTGCGGTCATACAGAGGGAACGCCGAGCCGGCGATCTCCAGACGCAGCCGTTCGCCAGCCGCGAGCTGAAATGCGATGGGATCCAGAGCCAGCTCCCAGGCGCGCACCTCGTCCGCTGCGTAGGGCGCGTCTCGAAATAACCAGGAGCTCCGCGCAATGCCAATCGAGAGAAACTCCGCACGGCCCTGCTGCGTCACGCGGACAATCTTCGCTGTAAAGTCGGCATGCGACGCGCTTGTTGCTGCATAGAGCCGCACGCGCGGATATCCAAAGATCTCCGTCTCGCGCTGAACCGGCTGCGAAGTATAAACCAGCAGGTTGTTGCCCATCTCCAGCGCAGACTGGTCAAAGGGCCCGCTCAGCGCCTGCTCGCCGCCCGGCGCGGGCACGGGAACCTCCGGGTCATAGACAAAGATATCGCGCGGCTCATCGCCGCCTGGCGCGTCTTGAGCAAGCCGTCCGCCGCCCTTGCGAGCGTTTGCGTCGCCGGCGCTGCGCAGATAAAGCGGATACGCCGCGGCCTGCGGCCACTCTGTTGCGCAGCGCCAATCGTTCGCGCCCAGGGAAAAATAGCGCAGGCGCGGCTCAGCGCTGAACTCGCCGGAATCTTTAAGCCAGTGATTGAACCAGCGGAGCAGGATTTCGTCCGTCGACAAATTTGCGGCTTGACCAAAATTCACATCGCCCGCGCGGTCGCCCCATGGAATATGCACCCAGGGGCCGGCGAGCAAATATTGATTCTCGCGGGCGAATTCGCTGCCTGCGCCAGTGCGCAGGGCGAGGTAGCCGGCGATGGAGCCATCCAGATAGGTGTCGAACCAGCCGGCAAGATGAAACCCCGGAACCAGGATGCGATCAAGCCGCGTGCTGACGTCCAGTGCGGTCCAATACGCGCCCGGCTCGCGATGCGAAAACCAGTCGCGGACGTAGTCCGGCAACGCCGGAGCCGCGATAGCCGGATGTGCGGCGTAGGGAACATGGGCAGCCTGGGTGCGAATCGCCGCCCAGGCCGCCTCCAGCTTATCGCTGGCTTCGCGCAAACCCTTTCGCCGCGCATCTTCGCGAAGCATTTGCATGCCCCATCCAAGGCTGGAGCTCAAACGCAGCGCGCCGTGATGATAAAACCAGCCGTGATATAGATCCACCGCCGTCATGTGCGGAGCCATGCACAGCAATCCCTCAGGCTGTTCCGCTGCCGCAAGCAGCTGCGTAGCGCCCTGGTAAGAGAAGCCATACATGCCGATACGGCCATTCGAGGCCGGGTGATTCCGCAGCCAGGCAATCGTTTCCGCCCCATCGCGGCCCTCGTGGCGAAACGGATAGAACTCTCCCCCTGAATCGCCGCGTCCGCGCACATCCTGAATCACGACGTGATAGCCGTGCATGGCATACCACGAGGGATGCCGGTAAACCACGGTTGAAGCAATATCGCGACCGTATGGCTGGCGCATCAGCAGCGCAGGCCACGGCCCCTTGCCTTGGGGAAAGTAGTGATCGGAGATGAGCGTAGTTCCATCGCTCAGCCGGCACGAAACTCCGCGCTCCAGGCGAACTCCGCTGCCGCAATCGACCAGGGCCATCAGGCGCCGTGCCTCGGCTCGAATTTGTACATGGCCAGAAGCAACTCCGCGATCCGCGCCGCGGCATCGTTCGACCATCGCTCGCCGTTCTCCGCAGTAGCCGCAGAAGGATCGCCCAGCACGCCGCTGGGCGCAATGTCCCGGGTGAGCCATGCGAAGTTTGCCGATGTGCCCTCAGGCTTGAGCAACTCAGGCTCCGCAACTCTGGCGATGTAGTTCGCCGTGTATTCGAGGGGATGCACAAGTGCGGGGGTCGCGTGCAGAAGAAATGCGGTTTCAATCTCGCCGGCATGAAAGCCATAGGTGCGCTCCTGCTGGCTTACGCCTGCAAAAGCCGCGCCCGGCGAACCCAACAGCGAAAATGTGCGCAATCCAAATTCAGCGCGCAAGTCGCGCGCCAGCACATCCACCAGGGACGCGTTGCCGCCATGCGTGTTGTAGAGAACCACCTTCTTGAAGCCGCCTGCCGCGATGCTTGCTCCCAGATCGCGCACCACCGCGAGGAACGTTTGCGCGCTGACCGAGAGCGTGCCCGGAAAGCCCATATGCTCGTTGCTCTTTCCGTAACAAACCGGCGGCAACGCATAGATGGGTAGTTCCGCCGGCAGCAGCGCCAGAGCTTTTCCCAGCAGCAGGTTGTTGATGAGCGTGTCCGTGGCCAGGGGCAGATGATGGCCGTGTTGCTCGATGGCCGCAGTCGGAAGCACCAGCAGGGTGGAAGCCCGCGGCAACGCGTCCACCTGTTTCCAGGTCAGATAGGCGAAGTTGCGCTCATCGGGAATCCACGTCTTCACTTGGCCGCCTCCTGTTTGTGAAAGCTGATCATCTTGCCCGGATTCAGCAGTCCGCGCGGATCGTACCTCTGTTTCGCCAGTAACTGAATGTTATCCAGGCGGAACCGGCCGCCGTCTTCCAGATAATTGACGTGCGGGTTGGCGACAAATACGCCGATCGAACGGCAGTACGCAATCATTTCGTTCAATCGGTCTTCCGTGGTGAAGCGAACTACAGGAATTGCGCCGGGAATCACCACGCCGTCTCCGTTCTTCATGAACTCGATGTGAAAGAGAATCTCCTTGCCGTAACGCTCGCGCAACAGTCGAAACTGCTCATCGCATTCTGTTGGCGAAAAGCCGCATTGCAGATAGGTGTACGCCGGATCTGCCTTCATGGCCCACAACGTCGTATGGTTCCATGTGTAGTCGCTAAGCAGCGGCTGGGTGCGCGGTCCTTCATACGCCCCGGCAAATGTAACTTCTCCGTTCACCGCCTCCGCAGCCCTGCGTAATCTCTCGGTCTGCGCGCTCGCGATCATGATGAGCGCCAGGGCTTTGCCCTCACGCACCAAATGTTTCACCGGCGAAAAGAACGATGGAATCGGCCACTCGAAGACAGTCGCCAGCCGCTTGCTCCAGGCCGCATCGGCTGCGACCGACTCCGTAAAGTGAAATGCATTCTCGTAGGTGTCGAAGGCTGCAGTCATCTGCGTCCATTCCACCGCCGGCGCCAGCGCAAACCAGATGCGCGTGAGCACGCCATTCGTACCCCACGCGTGCAGAATCTCATGCACCGCTGCGCCCTCGTGCAGGACCACACGCGGCTCCGCCTCCATGGTTACCACCTCAAAGGCGCGCACCGTATCGAAATCGCGCAAACCGCCATGGGTCACAGAACCGATGCCGCCTGATCCGCCCGCCAGAAATCCTCCCACAGATGCCTTCACCAGTGTGGAAGGATACATGCGCAACTCCCATCCCTGCTTGCGCGCCTCCGTTTCCAGAGCACCCAGGCGAAGCCCCGGCTGGCATACAGCCACACCTTCCGCAGTAATTTCTTCCAGCTTGTCCATGAGCGAAAGGTCGAGCACAATGCCGCCTTCCAGCGGGACACATTGTCCGTAATTCCCCGTGCCCGCACCGCGCACCGTCACCGGAACCTCATGCTCGCCGGCAAAGCGCAGCACGGCCAGCACCTCGTCCACACGCAATGGCTGCACCGCCACGTCGCCGTTCTTGCCCGCCAGCTTCGGCCGCAGCACCGGCGAATACCAATAGAAGTCATGCGATAGCCGGTCGAGCACCGCCGGCGCGGTGAACACGCGCGTCCCATCCCCCAATACTTCCGACAGCCCTGCGGCAAGTGCATCCAGCATGAGGAAGACCTCTTCAAAAGCTACGTCGCCCGCAACAATTCAATTTCGCTTCCTTGTCGCCCAGCGTCGAAAAGCCTTGAGCATCCGCGGATCGGTAAACAAGGCATAACATCGGTCACGGAGGACCGGCCCGGTAACCACGCAGGTCATATCGCTGCGCGAGGCTACCTCCGTCGCCGGAATGCGGATCTGTTTGCAGTGCCGGTTTGCATCTTCGATTGTGGCCCCGTAGACCACGCGATCCACCCCGGCCCACAACGCGGTGCTCATGCACATCGGGCAGGGTTCGCAGGTGGAATAGAGCGTGTACCCCGCCAGTGAAATATTTTTCAGGCGCTTGGCCGCCAGGCGAATGGCGCGCACCTCGGCGTGCGCGCTTGGATCGTGCGCCTGAAACGCATTATTGAGAGCGCGCAGCAGCAACTTCCCTGATTTACTGTGAACGAGGGCGGCGCCGAAAGGACGCGGACGCGCGCTGCTCAGCGATCGCGCCGTAAACGCCGCCAGCGCGTCCATCCGCTCAAGATCAAGGGCGGAATCCGGCATTGCCTGCCGCTTCAGGGCCGGCCGGCGTGTAGTGGTTGAACTGGCTCCCATACTCGAAATTAGCACGGAGCGTTGCGCCCCCTCTACAAAATTCTCGGTGCATCCATCCGAACGGAAGGAAGAACGGCATTCCGTAATTCCCGGCATGATAACTTTCAATGCAAGGAATCTTGCTCCCGCCTGTGAGGCCAGCCTTGCCGTCCAGCAAATTCGCATCTCTTATCGCACTCTTGCTTGCCTTCATGTTCCCGTTTGCCCTGGCCGGTTGCCGCAGCCAACAGGCAAAGAGCGAGAGCGGCCTGACCCCCGTCCGCCTGCAGCTCGACTGGTACCCTCAACCTGAGCATGGCGGCTTTTTTACGGCGCAAATGCTCGGCTACTACAAGGCCGAAGGCCTCGACGTTACCCTGGTGCCGCTGCCTGAATACGGCAGCGTGGCTCAACTGGTTTCCACCGGAAAGGCCGAATTCGGCCTCGGCGCCAGCGACCAGCTCCTCGAGTGGGATTCGAACGGCCTTCCTCTCATCGCCGTCTCGGCAACCATGCAGCATGACCCGCAGGCCATCATGGTGCACAAGGATTCTCCGGTCCACGACTTCAAAGATCTCGACGGCAGGACCATTGCCGTCGAACCCGGCGCCACGTGGCTTAAATACATCACTCGCCGCTACAACCTGAAAGATGTCCGCGAGATTCCTTCCACGCTCTCGATCGCCAACTTCCTCGCCGACCCGAATTACGTGCAACAGATCTTCATCACCAGTGAGCCCTTCTTCGCGCAACTGGCTGGCGCCCAGGTCCGCACCTTGCTCATCAGTTCTTCCGGCTACGATCCTTATCGCGTCCAATTCACCACGCGCGCCTTTGCCGCACAACATCCTGAGATTGTGGCTAAATTTGTCCGTGCAAGCATTCGCGGCTGGCAGGAATATCTGCGCAACCCTGCGCCCACAAACGCCCTGCTGCTCAAACTCAACCCGGCTCTGAACCCCGCGGAGGAGGCGTACAGCGCTCAGGCCTTGCGTGACGGCGGATTTGTAACCGGCAATGACACCTCCGGCGCGCAGACCGGCCGCATGACTGCCGCTCGATGGACGGCAACCTACGAGCAGCTCAAATCGCTTGGCATTCTTCAGGCGCCGTTCGACCCGGCAACCGCCTATTC
>DATJRT010000115.1:0-14064 GCA_035504495.1 Occallatibacter sp. | reverse complement strand
ACGCAAGCATAGATAGACCCGCCTCAGCCGAAGCAAGGAACTCCAAGCCAGCGCAGCCCGGGTGCGGAAAGGGCCGAGTGCAATGACCGTGGCCAGCGACTCGAGCCTCGATACTCTGCACGGCGCGGCGAGCGACATCTTTACCGGCGCGCTCGCAGCCTGCAACATCGCCTCGGCCTTCGACCGCCGCATGCGCTTCGAGGGCAACGTGCTCCACCGTCTCTTGCCCGACGGCATCGGCCCAGGCACCATCGATCTCGCCGGCTACAGGCGCGTCTTCGCCATCGCCCTGGGCAAGGCCGCCGCGCCCATGCTCGACGTTCTGCTCGACCGCATGAAGCGGCGCAAAGGTCTGCGCGGCATCTGCTGCACTCACCACATTCCCCGCCAGCGCAACTGGCGCTTCCGCTACTTTGAGGGCGGCCATCCCCTGCCCAACGAAGATACATTTGCCGCGGCCCGCGCGGCGCTGGCCCTGCTGCGCCGCGCAAGAAAAGATACGCTGGTCTTTTTCCTCATCTCCGGCGGCGGCTCGGCCATGTTCGACCTGCCGCTCGACCCGCAGATCACACTCGAAGACACCATTGCGTTTCACCAGACTCTCATCGGCTCCGGCGCGCCTATCAACGAGATCAACACGCTGCGCAAGCACTTCTCCGCCGTAAAGGGCGGGCGGCTGGCCATGGCCGCGCCGGAAGCGGCCAAGATCAGCCTGTTGCTGCCGGACGTTCCCCTGCGCTCGCTCGACGCGCTCTCTTCCGGGCCCACGTCGCCCGACCGCTCCACCGTGACCGAGGTGCGCGAACTGCTCGCCAGGTACAACCTTTTGGCCAAATTTCCCGCGCCGGTCCGCGCCTTTTTCGAGCGCGAAGACCTGCCCGAGTCGCCGGGCAACAAGGGCTGGCGCCCGCCCTTCCTGCAAAAATTGCCCCCCAAGCTGACCCCCAAACTTCCGTGGACAGAAGCCGTGCTGGCGCGGCGAGCCACTGCCTCGGCCAGCATGAACGGCGAGGCGGCGGCCTTTCGCGACTCGGTTTTCGAGATCCTGCTCTCCAGCCACGACCTGGTGGAAAACGCCCGTGCGCTGGCGGAGAAGGCCGGCTATCACACCGTGGTCGACAACAGTTGCGACGACTGGGATTACGCCGACGCTGCCCGTTACCTGCTCGAGCGCTTTCACGCCTTGCGCGCGGTGCACGAGCGCCTTTGCCTCATCTCCGTGGGCGAAGTGACGGTGGCGCTGAACCGAAATCCCGGCGCCGGCGGCCGCAACCAGCAGTTCGCGCTGGCTTGCGCGCTGGAGCTGGAGAAGTACCCCGGCGCGCGTCTGACCGTGCTCAGCGCCGGCTCCGACGGCATCGACGGCAATTCCCAATCGGCCGGCGCCATCGCCGACCCCACCACCGCGGCCCGCGCTCGCGCCTTCGGCTTCGATCCTGTCCATTCGCTCGCCGCCTTCAACGCCTGCCCGCTCTTCACCGCCCTCGGCGACTCCGTGGTCACCGGGGCAACGGGGCAGAACCTGCGCGATTTGCGCCTGCTCATCGCGGAAAAGTCCTAAAGCTCTTTTTCTGACCTTCCGGAGCGCGCCCAAAAAATCCTCAGCGCTTCCACAGCTCGGTGCGCGGAAAATGCATTTCCCTCCATCCCTCCGCGCCGTTCTGGATTAGGATTGGTTCGTGCCTCGCAAAGCCACCCGCAAGACAGCCGGCAAAATGCCCGACATCCGCACCGTTGCCTCGCTGGCCAAGGTGTCCATCGCCACTGTCTCGCGCACCATCAACGGCTCGCCCCTGGTGAGCGAGCGGCTCACCAAGCGCGTCTGGCAGGCCATCAAGCAACTCAACTACTTCCCCAACACGCACGCGCGCACGCTGGTTTCAGGACGCAGCCGGCTGCTGGGCATCATCGTGGAAAATGTCACCAACCCGTTTTTCCCTGAGCTGATACAGAGCTTCGAGGAGATCGCCGTCCGCAACGGCTATGAAATCCTGGTGAGCTCGTCCAACAGCGACCCCGCCGTGCTTACCAACTGCGTGCGCCGCATGCTCGAACGCAAGGTAGACGGCGTGGCGGTGATGACCTTCGGCGAAGAGGAATCGGTGCTCGACCAGCTCGTCCACCGCAACGTGCCCATGGTGCTGGCGGAGTTCCGCCTCGACGACCCCAAGACCAGCACCATCCTGCTCGACTACCTCACCGGCATCCGCGCTGCCGTGAATCATCTGCACGCGCTCGGCCATCGGGGAATCGCATTTCTCGCCGGACCCCACTACCTGCACTCCGCGGTCACACGCGAAAACGATTTCCGTTCCGCCATGCAATCGGCCGGCCTCGCGGTGCAGAAGAAATGGGTCATCGAGTGCGATCACACGCTCAAGGGCGGCATGGCGGGCTTTGCGCAGTTGCAGAAGCTCCCCGCGCGGCCCACCGCCATCGTCTGCTCCAATGACATGACCGCCATCGGCGTGCTGCGCGCGGCTTACGCGGAGGGCGTGCGCATTCCCCAGGATCTCTCCGTCATCGGCCTCGACGACATCGATTTCGCCGAATACACGCTGCCGCCGCTTACCTCCATCCGTCTCTCCCGCGCCGATCTGGCCCATGCCGCTTTTGACGCGCTGCGCGCGCGGATCGAAGATCCCGCCAATCCCCGCATGCCGCGCGAATTCCTCGTCTCCACCAGCCTGGTGGAGCGCGAGTCAACTGCGAAGCCGCCTGCGGGCGCATGACGCTGCGGCCGGAGGCACAAAAACACGGATGCCCGGCGCCTCCCGCCCCCGCGAGAGACCACCAGGCTTGGCTCCGTGCCGCTTGCCGTTAGCGCTTGTTAGATCCCGTTATGAAAACCCGCGCGCACCTTCTCCGGATCAGCGCCTGTGCCCGCGTCCGTCGTGCATCTCGTTGCCGTGAAAGTGTGGCATCCGGTCCAGGTGATTCGCCGGCAGCGGATGATCGCCGCGATTCGGAAACGCGCCTTTATACCCGTGCCGCGGATCGAAGTGGTTATCCACGTGGCCGTAGAAGTGCGCCGGCCCGTGATACCAGGGCCCCGCGCCGATGAATACGCCGCCCACAAACCATTCCGGCCCATAGTAGCCGTAAGGCGCGCACTCATAGGGCGGATATTCAAAGTAGCCGTAGGGGCAAACCGGTGGTGGGCCAATGGTCACGCTCACCTGCGCCTCAGCCGTGCGCGCCGTCGCGGCCAAGCCAAGAGCGGCAGCGGCTGCCAAGGCCAACCAAACAAGCTTTCTCATGCAACCCTCCTCATCCTTCTTGCTATGCGTCCGGCCCCCCGGTTCGCGACGCTTCTTCCACCGGCGAATCTTCCCGCTCTTCCGGCTGGCCTGAACCCGTCCGTCCTCGGCCAACGGGTCAAACGGTCAATGGCTCAATGGCTCAGTGGCTCAGTGGGCCAGCGGGGCAATGTCTTCTCAAATCCATGAAACTCGAAGACCACGCGCAGGTGAGATGAGCGCGGACAGGGAAAGGATGCCATCCGCATACGCTCGCGGCGCATGCCGTCTTTCATAGGGCAAAGCTCCGCGTAGCAGCACTCTTGGGGACGGTCTGGAAGAAGCTCGCGACGCGGGCGAGCTCTGACGGATGCGGCTCGCCTGAGCGGATGCGATCGACCGGAGCTCGATGGAAATGGGGCTCAACGGCTAGCCTTGACAGAAAAGGGATTGGCGGCTCGCCGTGATGCGCGCAATTATCCTTCCGGCGCGTCGCGCGAGACCCACCACAGCACCTCGCCGAAGATTCTCCACTTGGAGGCGTTGCTCACGTCGATGGGAGCATATTTGTGATTGGCTGAAACCAGGATCTCCGTCCCCGCGATTTTCTGGAAACGCGCCACCTTGAATCCCAGATCGCGATGGCTCACCAGCGCGATCCGCTGGTGCAGCCGCTCGCGGTCCTTGGTGGCCGTGTCGACAAAAAGAATCGAGCCCGATGGAATCAACGGCAACATGGAGTCGCCGCTCAGGTGGATGGCGATCATGTTCTCAGGATGTGGACACCATGCCAGCGGCGCCAGCAGAATGTCCAGCACCTTTACTTCGGACAGGCTCACGTTTTCATGAGGGGGTACGCGGTCGCCGTACGCGGTGACGTTGAGCCGTGGAATGGCGACCGCCGCCGCGTTTCCCTTGCCCGCCAAAATACCGGAGACCTTGCGTCCGGCAACCAGCTTGAACTCGCGTAGGCTTACCCGCAGCGACGAGATGGCACGCTGAAAGCTGGCGTCAAGCAGGCCGGAGTCAAGACCGGCGCGCTCCCAGAAGTAAATGCCGTCCGGAGGTTGCGCCAGATTGCCCAGCGCAATATAGCTCTCCGCGGTTGGCTCGTGCCATCCGCTGATCCATCGGGAGACTGTCGGAGGCGAAACCCCCAGGCGCTCGGCAAGGCCGGCCTGGCTCAGCTTCAATTCGGCTAACAGCCGGCGGATTCGATCAGCCCAGTCCGCCGGATTCGATTTCAAAGCCGGCATGCGTTCACCCTGTCCATTGACCCCCTGTCATGCTGAAGCATTTCACCGATGGAATTGCACCAATGAAATGAATGATTTAGCCACCGCCGCAGGTATACTAGCAGGAACTTTGGCGCATCGTAAGTGCAGGCGTTGAGCAAGATTTCCGGCAGCAAAGCGGAGAGGGTGGTCAGGAAAGGCCGTTCGGCGAAGAATTCTCCGACTTGCCAGAGAACGCTGTTCCAAGTTGCGGTTTTTCCTTAAGACTTGACGGTTGACCGGATCAAAGATCGGCCCTCCGCGGGTTGCGCTCGCGCACCGGCAGGAGCAGAATCGCTAGAACGGCCGAGCTCTGGAAGCTCGACCGGGAACCCAATCCGACGCGCCTTTGGGCCCTTCACCTGTATCTTAACCCCGGTGTGGCGCACCGGAGAGAAAACAGGTAGAGCTTCCCGTTCTCCGGGCGGCGACAACAACCGTGAACGGAGACAGGACAAGAAAATCGTTTTCCCCCAGATTATGCCCGCAACTGCTGGAGGCCGGAGAATTCTGATTCTCGATGACGAAGCCAGCGTTGCCGAAACGTTGGAGATGATCTTTCGCGGTTGCGGCTACGAAGTACGCGTCGCCTATTCCGCGGAGCAGGCCATCGAGACCATCGCCGCGTGGCAGCCCGACCTGGCCATCGTGGACGTCATGCTCCCGCGCATGAACGGCATCGAGTTCGGCACCGTGCTCAAATCGAATTACCCCGCCTGCCACATCCTGCTCATGTCCGGTCATCCGGGCACGGCGGAGCTGCTGGAGCTGGCACGCGAGCAGGGCCACAACTTTGAGATTCTGGCCAAGCCCCTCCACCCCGCGCTCATCCTCGATATCGTGGCCCAACTGCTGCCGATCGTCAAAGGCGGCGGCGCGCAGGCCTGACTGTCGGCCTCAGCATTGGTTCGGAAGCGCGGGAGGGAGCAGGGGCCCTCAAGGCCCGTGAGACGCCGGCGTATCCGCCACCGGGGCTTTGGCCCCGGAAGAATCGCTGCCAACTTTCAGTTGTTCGGCAACAGGTCCTTCAGTTTGTCGGCCGTCTTCTGAAAGGCGTCCGCGTCGGCTTCGGCGTTGTAATGTGCGCCGTCCTTCACAAAATCGTGCTCGGCCTTGGGGTAGGTATAGAGATCGAAGGGTTTGCCCGCGGCCTTGGCGGCCGCGGCAATCGCGCGCGCATTGTCGGCTGTGCAGCAGCCGTCGCGGTAGTGGTCCTTTTCCCCGGCGAACATAAGCACCGGCACCTGCAGGCGGTCAACAAAACCAGGCACGTTCTTGATGAACGAAGTGGCCGGATACCACACGATCACGCCGGTTACCAGGTCAGGCCACTGGGTTGCGTAGTAGAGCGATTCGCCGCCGCCGGCAGAGAAGCCCACCAGCGCCACCTTGCCCGGCAGCGCGTGCGGCATCTGTTGCGCCTGCAGAACGGCCGAGTGCACCGCCTCACCGTGCGTGCGCTCCATGGCGCTGCCGTCGAACAGCACCGCGTCGTATCCCAGCGCGGCTATTTCGCGCGCCACGGTGGCGTAATGCTCCGGTCCGGAGAGGCCGCTGGCCACCACCACCACGCGCCCCTTACCCTGCGGCGGCGGAAACTCCTGCTGCGCGTAAATAACAGTGGACGCGGCAACCACGGCCACGCCGGCGAGTACGGGGAAAAATCGACGGAGTGAGTTCATCGCATCGGTCTCCTTGAATTTTGGGTTGCGCCTTCCGGCAATCGGGTAAATTCCGAGTCGGCCATCACGCGTCGGGGAGGTGTGGCGACTATCTTACCCGGCATGGAGCCGGTTTGGCATCCACTACTTTAAGGATCGCGCGGGTGTCGCTTGCAGCGCAGAATACGCCGTAAGCGCGCTTCATCAGCCGTCACCGGCTGGCCGCAATCATCTGCTCCGCGTGCTTCAGGCTGGTATCCGTGACTTTGGCGCCGCTCAACATGCGCGCCACCTCGCGCGTGCGCGCCTGCTCGTCGAGCACGCGAATCTGCGTCTTGGTGCGCCCCTGGCTCTCGCGCTTTTCCACGGCAAGATGCTGGTCAGCGAAGGCCGCAATCTGCGGCAAATGGGTCACGCACAGCACCTGCTGGCCGCGCGCCAGCAACTTGAGTTTCTGTCCCACGGCTTCCGCGGCGCGCCCGCCGATGCCGATATCGATCTCGTCGAACACCAGCGTGCGCGGCGCGGCTTTTTTCTTCGGCCGATGTTTCATTGATTTGGACGCATTTTCTTCAACCGCTACTTTCAGCGCCAGCATTACCCGGCTCATCTCGCCGCCCGAGGCGATCTCGGCGAGCGGCTTGAGCGGCTCGCCGGGGTTGGTGGCGATGCGGAACTCAATCGCGTCCCAGCCCGCGGCCGTCCACGCGGAATCCGACTCGGCAGAAGCGACATCAATGGCGAACTTCACCTTCATGGCCAGCGAATTGATCTGCGCCTCGGCCAGCCTGGCGAGCTTTGCCGCCGCGGTCTTGCGCTCCGCCGTGAGCGCCTCGGCTGCCTTGCGATACGCGCCCTCCGCCTGTTTGAGTTCTTCGCGCAGAGCTTTAAGAATCTCGTCGCGATCCTCTACTTCGCTCAGCTTGCGCGCCACGTCTTCGCCGAATGCCATGACCTCCGCCACCGTCTGGCCGTACTTGCGCTTCAGCCGGTCGAGGAGCGCGAGCCGGTCTTCGATCTCCGCCAGCCGCTCGGGCGAGGCATCAATGTTCTCGGCGTAGTCGCGCAGCGTGGCGCTCACGTCGCCCACGGTGGCGCGGGCTGAAGCCAACTGCTGTGCGGCATCAGCAAAGCGCGCGTCGTAGCGGGCCAGCTCTTCCACATTGCGCAGCGCCGCGCGCAATGCGGCCTCAGCGGAAGCGCCGCCCTCATAGAGCTGCTCGAACGCGCTCGTCGCCGCGGCGTAGAGCTTTTCCGCGTTCGCCAGCACGCGTTTCTCGGATTCGAGTCTTTCGTCTTCGCCCGGCTCGAGCCTCGCGCCTTCAATCTCCTTGCGCTGATAGCTCCACAAGTCCACCATGCGCAGCCGGTCCTGCTCGCCCGTAAGCAGCTCGTCCAGTTTTTGCACGGCGGCTCGCCAGCGCGCGTGCGCCTCGGCCACAGCATCGCTGACAATCGCGCCAAAGCGGTCGAGCAGAATTCGTTGCTGCGCCTGGTCGAAACTCGCCAGCGTCTCCGCCTGCGCGTGCACCAGCGCCAACTCCGGTGCAAGCTGCCGCAATACGGCCACGGTGGCCGGCTGATTGTTGACGAAGACGCGGCCCTTGCCCAAGGAAAGAATCTCGCGCCGCAGAATGATCTCACTGCCGTCGGCGTCGATCCCATTTTCTTGGAGAATCGCCTCGGCGCCCGGCGTCGACTCAAAGACGCACGCCACTACGGCTTTTTCGACGCCGTGCCGCACCACCTCCGCGGACGCTTTGCCGCCCATGAGCAACGCCAGCGCGTCCACGAGGATTGATTTGCCCGCGCCAGTCTCGCCCGTAAGCAGATTCAGCCCCGGACCCAGCACGGCAATGGCGTGATCGATGACGGCGTAGTTTTCAGCGCGCAGCTCGACGAGCATGAGTACTTCCGGTATGGGTGCTTCCGAAGAAAAACTTTCGGAAACTGTTGCAAACGGTTGAATTTTCCCATCTTTTTCCACCGGCGCGGACAAAAGAAGAGAGAGCGGACCTTCGCGACGGACCCTCCGCGCATCCAAAATCATGAGAACAAAGGGCGCTGTGGGGGCGCGGAGGAATCCGAGCGCAGCATAGCACGTACGGCGCGCGATGCGGCGCGGCCCAGCGTCTATAAGGAAGAGTCTTCGGGGCACCCAAGTCGATAACTTGGGCAGGGCTACGCATTCTGATACCGTGATATTGAGGTGAATTTCGATTCTAATCGCTGCTTTGGCGTTTCTTCTGCAGTCTGACACCGGCGCTGCGGCACCGGCCGCGCAGCCGGTCAGCTCGCAGGGTTTTGGCGCGCTGGCCGAGATGATGAGCAACATCGGGCCGGTCGCCATCGCCGTGCTGGCGTTGCTGGCCATCGCCAGCTTTTACTCGTGGATGGTAATCCTGGCCAAGTGGGGCACCTTCCGCAGGGCCACGAGCGAGAGCCGCCGCTTCATCCGCGCCTTTCGCAAGGCCGGGCGTCTGCAGGAGATCGCGGCGCTCACCGCCGACTGCGCTGCCAGCCCGCTGGCGCAGGTCTTTGAAGATGTCTATGAGACCTACAAGCGGCAGACCGGCGGCTCAGGACCCCCGCGCAACCTGGCTCCACTCGAGCGCTCGGCGCAAACGGCCGCGAGCGAAGCCGTCACCAGCCTGGAGCGGCGCATGACCTGGCTGGCGACCATCGCCGCCACCAGCCCCTTCGTCGGCCTCTTCGGTACGGTGATGGGCGTCGTGGACGCATTTCACGGCCTGGGCACCGCCGGTGCGGCCACTCTGCGCGCGGTTGCGCCCGGCATCAGCGAGGCGCTCATCACCACCGCCGCCGGCCTGTTTGTGGCTGTGCCCGCCGTGGTGGCTTACAACCAGTTCACCGCCCGCATCCGCGTCTTCGCCTCGGCCGTGGACGACTTTGCCCGCGAGCTGCTCAACTCGCTCGAAGAGATGCCGGTGCGCGCGCAGCAGCCGCGCGAGCCCGAGGATTTCCGGCGGGAGGCCTGAGATGGCGTTTTCATCCGGAGGCGTTCAAACCCGCATGTCGCTGGCGGAGATCAACATCACCCCGCTGGTGGACGTGGTGCTGGTGCTGCTGGTCATCTTCATGATTACCGAGCCGGTGCTGCAGTCGGGCATTGAAGTGAATGTGCCCAAGACGCGCACGGTGAAGCAGATCACCGAGCAGCGCATGGTGGTGACCATCGACCGCGATCAGCAGATTTTTCTGAACGACAAGCCCATCAACATTCACGATCTTGCGGCCAAACTCCAGGCCTCCGGCGGCGACACCACGCACCAGGCCATTTACCTGCGCAGCGACGAACGCGTACCCTTCGGCGCCTTCGCCACGGTGATGGACGCGGTCAAGCAGGCGGGCATCACCAACGTCTCTATCGTCACCCAGCCGCTCGATACCAAGGGAATCGCGGGCAACAGCGGCAGCCAGTAGCGCGGGGCCAAGTATTCCAACTGTACTTGCATGAGAACTGCACTCGAAGGCGGCGAGCATCTGGAGCGGGAGCTGACTCCGGAGCCGATTACCGGCCCCGCCATGGGATCGATTGCGCTGCACGTGACGCTGTTGCTTCTCGTCGCCTACTACGGCTGGCTCTTCGGGCTCTTTCACTCGAACCTGTGGGGCAGCCAGAATCCCGGGGGCGCCATGCAGGTGAGCCTGGTGAGCAGCGCCATTCCGCTGCCCACAACCCAGCCTATGAACAAGAACGTGCTCACCACGGAGACGCCCAGCCCTGCCCCCGCGCCGCCCAGCCCCAAGGAACAGCACCAGATCGACCAGACCGCGATTCCCATCCAGGGCAAGCAGGAAAAGCCGCGCAAGCAGACGACGCCCAAGACGCCGCTGCACCAGACGCCGCCTCCGGAGCGGAACCTGGCGCAGTACGGAAGCCTGAACGGCACCAGCATCCCGCGCACCATGCAGCCGGCCGCGGCCTCCAATGAGCCGGTCACCGTGGCCAACACCGACTTCGGCTCCCGCTTTCCCTGGTATGTGGACCTGATCAAGCGGAAGGTGGCGCAGAACTGGTATCGAAGTATGGTGGATAAGAGCACGCCCGCCGGCGCCTCGGCGCAGATTTACTTCCGCATCAACCGCCAGGGCCAGCCTTCGGACTTCAAAATCAACGTCTCCAGCGGCAGCTCCACGCTTGACAGCTCCTGCCTTGCGGCCACGGAGCGGGTTGACACATTTGGACCGCTCCCGAGCGACGCCAACGATCAATGGCTTGACGTCACTTATAATTGTACGTATTGATACCGAGCGCGCCTGGGCCGGGCGCGTCGCCGGGCGTGCGGTATTTTTCCCGTGCGGCGGCATCCAATTGGAAGAGCCCCTTCGAGGGGCGTGCGAACAAACCGTCCGAATCCCCATCAGGAAGGATTGCTCATCGCATGAAGGCAGTTTTCCGTTTCTTGCCTGCTGTGTTGTTGCCCTTGGTGTTTTCTTTCGCGCCCAATCTCGGCGCTCAGGATTGGGTCCACATCGAAACCAATACCGGCAACGGCGCCATCCGCCTGGCGGCTGCCGATTTCAAGCCGGTCGGTAACGATCCGCAGACCATCCCTCTCAAGTCCGTCTTCGACACCACCCTCTTCAACGATCTCAACAACGCCGGCATCTTCCAGATGGTTTCGAAGAGCCTGGCGCCGCAGGCCATGCCCGGGTCGCCCCAAGAGATGGTGCTGTCGCAGTGGTCCGCCGATCCCGCCAATGCAGCCATGGTGGCCTTCGGTGCGCTCGCGGTCAACAGCGGCCGGCTGGTGGTTTACGGCTGGCTCTACGATACCTCGAACTCCACCAGCCCCCAGGTGCTCGCCCGCCAGTACAACGAAGTGGCCAATGAGGACATGGCGCGGACCATCGCCCATCGCTTCGCCGACGACATCATCTACCGCCTCGGCGGCGGCATCAACGGCATCTGTGAGACCAAGATCTACTTCGTAAGCACGCGCTCCGGCCACAAGGAGATCTGGGTGATGGATTACGACGGCGAAAACCAGCATCCGGTCACGCATCTCGGCACCATCTCGCTTTCGCCGCGCATCTCGCCGGATAATTCGCTGCTGGCGTACTCTTCGCTCGAAGGGGACGATGGCTGGGCGGTGCGCATGTACTCCTTTGATCTCAACCGCAATGTCAGCTTCCCCGCCGGCGCCGTGGGCGGCAGCAATCTTGCGCCGGCGTGGTCCTCGGACGGGAGCAAGGTTGCGTTTTCTTCTTCGCGCTCGGGCGACTCCGAGATCTGGGTGGCCAACCAGAACGGCGACGGCGCGCACCGCATCACCTCACTCAAAGGCCCCGACGTTTCCCCCACGTGGAATCCCAAGACCAACGGGCAAATCGCCTTTACCGGCGGGCGCACCGGCGAGCCGCAGATTTACATCATGGACCAGGACGGCTCCAACATCCAGCGCATGACTGACAGCGGCTACGCGGTTTCGCCCTCCTGGTCGCCCAACGGCAGCCTGCTCACCTTCTCCTGGAACCGCAAATACGGGCCCGGCGATCCCGGCGGCCAGGACATTTATGTGATGGACATCGCCAGCAAGAACTGGCTGCAAGTTACGCACGAGTCGGGAAACAACGATTGCCCTTCGTGGTCGCCCGACGGCCGCCACATCGTCTTCCAGCGGCAGATGGACGGGCACACGCAGATCTGGACCATGCTGGCCGACGGAACTCAGCAGCGCCAGCTCACGCATACCGGAAACAACTCCATGCCCAACTGGAGCTGGAAGTGACCCGCGCGGTTCCCATTGAGGTTCCCTTCACCCGCGGCGCTCCCGGCAATGGGGCGGACTGTTTTATGATTTTTATGTTGCCCCTGGCTGGCGCCGGTTTTGCTTCCCCGGCACGTGCCGATCGGTGCTCCGGCCGCGCGGAGCTTCACGCTTGCCTGCGCCGGCCGGACTTCAACCTCAATCTCCTCATGGGCGAGCAAGCGCCGGGCCCCCGTTTCCGCTCCCCTTTTGCCGCCGAAAGACTCTCGATCGACACCAGAGCAGCGGCAGAGAAAAGCGGCAATCGCGCGCTCTGCCGCCCATGCGGATCTATCCCCCTTTGCGGAAGGAGTAATCCCTTGAATTTACGCTCTCGAATTCTTGTTCCAGTTGCACTGCTTGCTGCCTTGACTGCTGTCGCAGGCTGTAAGAAGAAACAGGCGACCGCGCCCTCTGAGTCCACCGCTCCGCCGGCAACCGCCGCGCCCACGGCGCAGCTCACCGCCAACCCGACGGTCATCAATGCCGGCGATCAGGTGACTCTGAGCTGGCACACCACGGACGCCAACACCGTCTCCATCGACGGCATCGGCGAGGTTCCCAGCTCTGGAGTGAAGACCGTCACGCCCACGCAGACCACCACTTACCATCTGGTGGCGCGCGGCGACGGAGGCACTGCCGACGCTTCTGCCGTAGTCAACGTGAACACCGCGCCGGCCGTAAGCGTGCCCTCCAACTCCATGAGCGAGCAAGAAGACTTCAAAGCGCACGTGCAGGACATCTTCTTCGACTACGACACCTACGATCTACGTAGCGACGCCCAGGCCACGCTTTCGAATGACGCCAACTGGCTGATCCAGCATCCCGACGTCAAGATCGTCATCGGCGGCTACTGCGACGAGCGCGGATCGGATGAGTACAACCTGGCGCTGGGCCAGAACCGTGCTACTGCGGCCAGGAACGCGCTGGTAACAGCCGGCGTGGCGGCCAACCGCATTCGCGTAATCAGTTATGGCAAGGAAAAGCCGTTCTGCACCGAATCCAACGAGCAGTGCTGGCAGTTGAACCGGCGCGCCGGTTTCACCATCGATCAGCAATAACGGCGGGCAGCAAACGCGCTGCGGCGCGGAATCTCATCGGCGGCGGCTCGCGTCTAAATCCGTGAGACGGCGCTTGCATTGCGCGGCAGATTCGCTCCTCTGCCGCGCCGTTGCTCTCACAGGTGATGCATGCAAACACCAGGCAAAATTCGCAACCGTCTGCTGGCTTCGGCGGCGTTCGTGTTTCTCGTTGGCTCCGCGGGCGTGCCCGCGCACGCGGTCTCCAAAGAGATCATCGAGCTGCAGACCCAGGTGCAGCAGCTTCTCGACATGGTGCAGCGGCTGCAGTCCACGCTCGACCAGCGCTTCACCGTCATCCAGAACCTGGCGCAGCAAACCGCCGACCAGGCCGGAAAAACCACTGCGGCCGTGAACGATCTGGAGCAGAAGCTCAACGCCCAGAACGACAATCTCAACGGCAAGCTGGACACGGCATCGGGGCAGGTGCAGTCGCTTAACGATTCGGTCGACGAGCTCAAGTCGCGTATCGCCAAGCTCGACAAGACCGTCCAGGACCTGCAGACGCAGATCCAGAACATGCAGCAGCCTCCGCCGGGCTCTGCGCCGCCGGGAGCCGCTGTGCCGGGTGGCGATGCAACCCAGCAACCGGGCGCCACGCAACAGCCAGGTGGAGCTATGCCTGCCGGGCCCATGCCCGCCGGACCCGCGCCAGGGCCGGCCGCGGCCCAAGCTCCGCCCCTCCAGGAAACCTTCGAAGCCGCGGTGCGCGACTACAACGCGGCGCGCTATCCCCTGGCCGCGCAGGAGTTCGGCGACGTGGTGCACTATTACCCGCTCGACGACCTGGCCGGCACCTCGCAGTTCTACCTGGGCGAGATCGCTTACCAGCAGCAGGATTACGCCAAGGCCATCAACGCTTACAACGCCGTGCTCGAGGGCTTCGCGGGTAACGCCAAGGCGCCCGCCGCGCAACTGCACAAGGGATTGGCGCTGCTGGCGGAAGATAAGCGCGAGGCCGGCATCCGCGAGCTGCGCGAGCTGATCGGGCGCCATCCGCAAACCCCGGAGGCGCGCGTGGCGCGCAGCAAGCTGAA
>DATJRT010000114.1:0-14474 GCA_035504495.1 Occallatibacter sp. | reverse complement strand
TGAACGAAGAGAGTAGCCACAATTGCGGCCCCCTGTGGCGTGGGATGCAACAGGTCGGCCGTGACCAGCCGCGGGCTGGCCGCATACCAGCGCGCCATGGTGCCGCTGGAGCCCATGGCGTCATAGGTGTCAAAGAAGGCGCAATGGCTCTCAGCCGCCACCTGGCGCTGGATGGCGACAATCTCCGGGATGGTGCTCATGGTTTCTATATCGTCCAAACCGTTGCGTTCCCCGCGGTCCATGGGGCTCATGATGAGGATAGATGCGTTGGGAGCGGCTTTGCGGATGCGGTCGATGGCCAGCCGCAGCTCGGATGCGTACTGTTTGTGGACGAAATTCCCAAAGCTGCTTTCGTTGGAACCGTAGTTGACCACAATGAGCGTGGGTCCGGCGTGGTCGAGCTCCTCGTGCCACAGGTCGGGCTCGAGCACCCGCGCCAGCACGCTGGTGGTGGCGCCGTTGAGGCCGAGGCTGTCATAAAGCAAACCATTGGAGCCGCGGCGGAAATCGATGCCGAACAGCGTGACCGTGCCCTGCGTGGGCTGCAGGGTGACCGTCTTGGTGCCCGGCGGCAGAGGGACGTGGAGCGAGACGGCCGCCTGCGTGTCGGCGCTCGTCGATTGCTGGGCGATCTGCACGCCATCCGCCTGCACGGCGAACGCGCCCCCGCCGGGATGGGCCAGGTACTCGATTTCGGCTGAGGTCTGGACGGATTCGGTGAGGGTGAATTTGCTCCAGGCGCCGGGCTGGCCTTCAAAGGCCGCGCCGCCCAGGCCGTAGACGCCCTCGCGCACCAGCCCCACGCCGGTGCGGATCTTCCAGCCGTGGTCGCTCATCTCCACGCCGCGATGGCCGTACCAGGCCCAGGGCCGCGCGATCAGCGTATAGCCGCGGCCGGCATCGCCGAAGCGTGCCTGCAACTGGGCGCGGATGTCGCCGGTAATCAGATCGGCGGTGGTGGGCGAGTCGCCGTAGTGAAGAACGGTGACGATGCCGGGAGACTGGCGCTGTTCGAGCTTCCAGAGCGCGGCGAAGAAGGGGTCGAGCGCGTGGGAATCGTCGTCAAGCAGGGGTGAAGGCGTGGGCAGATTGGCATTGACCGGGATTCGCGGGACCGGTGGCGCGGGGCGCGCGGGCCAGCGCAGGCTGAAGGCCTCGGCGAAGATTCCGGGAGCAATTCCCTTGCCGTGGTCGACGCGCAGGCGCCAGGCCAGAAGCGCGGCCACGGTGACCCCGATAGCCAGCGCCGTTTTGAACGGGAATCCGCGCTCCGGATGCCGAAACCCCGGCGGGGCGGCGCGCAGCGGGAGACGGCCGGAGCGGCTAGAAATTGCCATACACAAAGGGCGCGGAGCCGCGGCCGGCGAGGGTTTGAATGAGCAGGATGAGAGCGGCCATCGCCAGTCCCTGCACCCAGAACGGGGCACGGGCGGTGACGCGCGTGGCGCGGTCAAACCAGCTCGGGGGCAGGCAGTGGGCCGCGGCCGCGGCAACGAGCACCAGCGCTACGGGGAGGGTTACATTGGCCAGCGACCAGGTATGAGCGCCCAGGCCGCGCAGAATCTGGAGTGCACCGGCAAGCGTCGAGGCGCGGAAGAAGATCCAGGTAAAGCACACAAAATGAAAGGTGAGCAGGCCGCCGAGGAGCTTGGCCCACCACGCCGGCGAAGGTGCCGTGCGGCGCTTCTTCCAGGCAAACACCACCCCGAGCGCGAGCCCATGCAGCGCGCCCCAGATCAGAAAGTTCCAGGAAATGCCGTGCCACAGGCCGCCGAGCATAAAGGTGAGCAGAAACGCATAACCATAGGAGAGCACCGGAAACTTGCGGCGCTTGGGAAAGAAGTCGAAGAGGTAGTCGCGCAGCCATTCGGAAAACGTGATGTGCCAGCGACGCCAGAACTCGGCAACGTTGACGGCCAGATACGGGCGGCGGAAGTTCTCCGGCAACTCGATCCCCAGGAGCATGGCTGTGCCGCGGGCAATGTCGGTGTAGCCGGAAAAATCGAAGAAGAGCTGGAGCGCATAGCCGTAGACCCCGATGAGAATCTCGCCGCTCGAGTAGAGAGCCGGGGTGTCGAAGATGCGGTCCACGAGGCTGTTGGCGAGGAAGTCGGCGATGAGAAGTTTCTTCACCAGGCCGGCGCCGATGAGGAGCAGGGCTTGGGCGCCGTCTTCAGTGGTGAGCAGGAAAGGCGAGGAGAGCTGTTGCAGCAGCTTGCCCATGCGGGGGATGGGTCCGGCGGTAATGGAAGGGAAAAAGAGCGCGCCGGCGAGGTAGGCGAGCGGGCTGTGCGTGGGCCGCATCTCGCCCAGATAGAGGTCGATTGTGTAGGTAAGCGATTGAAAACAATAGAACGAAAGCGTCAGCGGGAGCAGCCAGCGCCAGCTTGTGTGGGTAAGCAGCGGAACCAGCTTGAGGCTCAGAAGCACGCCCAGGTTCACGGCCAGTGAAACGCCCAGAAGCGGCCGGCGCACTATGGGATTGCGCAGCCTGCCGAGGCCGAGGCCGACGCCATAGTCGACGAGGGCGGCCAGCGGCAACGCCAGGTAAACCAGGCTGAAGTGAGCGAGGAAGAAGAGATTGGCCGCCACCAGAAGCACGAGCTGCACTTGGCGCGAACGGGCGGACAGCCAGAAAACCAGGCAAACCACAGCCAGAAATGCAAAAAAAGGAGCGGAACTGAGGGGCATGGGATGATTCCCCTCCAGCTTACCCCAGGTCAGGCCGCGAGGTTTGAAAGCGGCATCGAAGCAAATTGGCGTGGAACACATCTGGTCATTTCCGGTGGGTTGGGCCTGGCGCGCTCGGACGAAGGCGCGGGAGTCTCCAAAAGCCGGGCAAAGTCCGCCCAGGTGGTTTTTTCCCGCTTCCGTGCGCCTCGGGGCGTTCAAGACGCGGGTTTGAACTTTGGTTTTCAGCGAGATTATGTCTATGTAAATTCAATTAGATAGAAAAAGAATGGTGGAAAAACCCAAGAGGGCCGGCTGGACGGGTTTAGTAAACTATGCGAATGCTTCGACGCCAAAAACCCGGCTATCCGGCTCCCCCCAAGCCCCGCTGGTTCTGGGCTGTGGCGGGGGTCTTGTCCCTGACCATGGCAGCTGTCGTCTTTACCGATTCGACGCTGACCGTGCAGGCGGACACTCCGCTGGCTCGGCCGGCTTCGACTTTGCCGCCGAAGGCTCCTGCGGCGAGTTTCCTCACCCAGGCGCGCCCGGCAGCCAGGGCGCTTTTGCCCTTCGACGCCCTGCACGGGATGGCCACCTGGTACGGCGCCATGCGTCAGGGGCACTGGACGGCGAGCGGCGAGCGCTTCGATGAGATGGCCATGACCGCCGCGCACAAAACTTTGCCCTTTGGCACGGTGCTGCGGGTGGTAAACCTGAAAACCAAGCGGTCTGTGGTGGTGCGGGTCAACGACCGCGGCGTGCTTCCCGGAGATCATGTGATCGATCTTTCTTACGCCGCAGCCGAGGAGTTGAATATCGTCAGGACAGGCGTGGTTCCGGTCAGGCTCGAGGTTCTTTCTTTGGGAAAGACCGGCGGAGGACACGCGGCTGCCCCGGCGGGGGTTCCCGCCCATAGTCCCGCGGAGTAGACCCTCTGGGCGGCGAGCCCGTTTGCTCCATTGGTTGGTCTTGCACCCCGTTCCTTGGTAATGAGTTCGGTGGCTCGACAGTGCTTGTGCACTGTGCCAGACTGAAGTCAAACGAGGAAGGCCTATGGCGCGACTCCCCCTGAGCGACTCCCTGAGGCCGGGCGATTGCCTGCGTGCAACCGGGAAAACCACCTTGGGCTGGTTGCTGGTCTGGTCGCTGGTATCGATGCTTACCGCGGTGTTCTGCGGCTGCACGAGTCCTGTGAAAACCACCACCGGCGGCGGAGGTACGGCTGACTTTTCCTTTTCCGTGAGCAGCTCCACGCTGAGCGTGACCGCGGGCGGCAGCGCCCAACCGGTTACCCTGACCGCGACCGCGGAAAACGGATTTAGCGGGACGATTAATGTAACCGTAAGCGGACTGCCCGCGGGCGTGACCACGTCTCCGGCCACGCTGACCCTGACGGCAGGGACGCCGTTGACGGTCAACTTTACCGCGGCTTCGACGGCCGCGGCCGGCTCCGCCAGCCTTACCTTCACGGCCACCTCCGGCTCGCTCAGCCATACCGCCTCGCTCAAGCTGAGCGTGAACGCGGCGGTTCCCGGGGGCAGCGTGGACGTGACCACCTACCACGATGACGTGGGCCGCACGGGGCTGAATCCAAACGAGACCACGTTGACCCTGGCCAACGTAAACTCCTCGAGCTTCGGGCTGATCCACATCTTTACGGCCGACGGGGTGGTGGACGCGGAGCCGCTTTTGCTTTCCAACCTGACCGTGGGCGGCCAGCAGCAGAATGTGCTGTTCGTGGTCACGGAGAACGACAGCGTCTACGCCTTCAATGCGGACACGGGCGCTCAGCTCTGGAAGACCTCGGTGCTCGAGTCAGGCGAGCAGCCCAGCGGCGACCATGGCTGCGGGCAGATTTCGCCGCAGATCGGCATCACCTCCACGCCGGTGATCGACCGCAGCGACGGACCGAACGGCGCCATCTTTGTGGTGGGCATGTCACTCGATTCGTCGGGAAAATATCACCAGCGGCTGCACGCGCTGGACATCACCACCGGCGACGAGCTGACCGGCAGCCCGTCGGAGATTACCGCCACATATCCCGGAACGGGAGACAACAGCTCCAACGGCAATGTGGTTTTCGACCCCGGCCAGTATGCCGAGCGCGCCGGGTTGCTGCTGATGAACGGCACAGTCTATATGGGCTTTACTTCGCACTGCGATGGCCGGCCCTACACCGGCTGGCTGATGGCCTACAGCGATCAGACGCTCAAACAGAGCTCCGTGCTGAACCTGACGCCGAACGGGAATGAGGGCTCCATCTGGATGGCGGGAGCCGGCCTGGCCGCGGACGCCAACGGCTACATCTACTTCCTCGACGCCAACGGCACCTTCGACACCACGCTCAATGCCGGCGGCTTCCCGTCGCAGGGCGATTACGGCAACGGGTTCATCAAAGTGTCGACCGCCAACAACACGCTCGCTGTGGCTGATTATTTCGAGATGTCGAACACCGTGTCCGAGTCGAACAACGACACCGACCTGGGTTCGGGCGGTGCGCTGGTGCTGCCGGACTTGACCGACAGCTCCGGCACCGTGCATCAACTGGCCGTGGGCGCGGGCAAAGACGGCAACATCTACGTGGTCAACCGCAACAACATGGGCAAGTTCAACCCCAGCACCGACAGCGCCATTTACCAGGAGCTCGACGGCGTGCTTGGGGGCGTGTGGGCCATGCCCGCGTACTTCAACAACACCGTCTACTACGGCGACCAGGGCGGGACCCTCAAGGCCTTCCCGATTGCAAACGCGATGCTGGCCACGACGCCGGCGTTCCAGACCACGGCGACCTTCACCTATCCCGGGGCGACCCCTTCCATCAGCGCCAACGGCACCTCGAATGGAATTGTGTGGGCGGTGGCGAACAACTCCAACGCGGAGCTGTACGCCTTCAATGCGGGCACGCTGGCCGAGCTTTACGACAGCAACCAGGCTTCGGGCGGACGCGATCACTTCGGTGGCGGCAATAAGTTCATCACCCCGATGATTGCCAACGGCAAGGTGTTCGTGGGCACGCCGACGGGGGTGGCCGAGTTCGGGCTGCTGCAATAAGGGGAAAAATCAGGCCCAAAAAGAAGAAGCCCGAAGCGGTTGCTTCGGGCTTCAGAGTCTGCGCGCCGGTCCAGAGCCGTGCGGGCGCGCAGCGGGTGGACTCCGTCAGAAGTCCAGCTTGAGAGACAGGTCAACAAAGCGGCCTGGATTCGAGCCGTCTTGGAGGCCGAAGGTTCCGACGGTATTGCCGAGGCCTCCCGTGGGCCCTGTGGTGCGGACTCCGTTGCAGGAATCGCAGTCGCTGAAGGTTCCCGGCCAGGCGGCCGGCAGGCTGAAGATGGGCGTGTTGGTGAGGTTGACGAACTCGGCCTGGAAGGCCACATCGACGCGCTCCGTGATGGCGAATTTCTTCGCCAGGTTGAGGTCGGCGGTTTTGAGGTTGGGACCGCGCCAGATGCCGTTCTGGCAATTGCCGAAGGTGCCTTCGGCCGGTGCGGAGGCGATATTGGGATTGAGCGTGACGCGCCCGAAGGAGCTACCGATCTGCTCCCAGGTGGGACTCGTGTAGGTGGCGGCGCCGGCCACGCAGTCGGGCCGCGGGTTGACGGAGGTCGTGCCGGAGTCGTCCGGTCCCGCCGGCTGCACGGCAAAGCCTGAACGGAAGGTAGTATCCACGGCGGTCTGCCAGCCGCCGATCACTTCATCCATCCCGCGGGAGACGCCGGAGGCAAACTGCTTGCCGCGGCCGAAGGGCAGGGCATAGACGCCGTAGGCATTAAAGTCGCCCGCGGCATCGGTGATGCACTTGCCGTAGTCGCCCATGGGGTCGTACTCGTTCTGGAAGAAGTTGTGCTGGCCGATGGTCTGGAATTCGCCCGTGCCTTCCTCGTCGCCGTAGGAGCCGAAGTAGCCGAGCGAGTTGGCCAGGCACTTGGACCAGGTGTAGGAGGCCTGGAAGTCGAGGCCGTGGTAGCCGCGCGCGGCCCACGTGGCTTCCAGGGCGTTATAGTCCGAGACCGCGTCCGAGCCGTTGTAGCGGACGGCGCCTGCGCCGGCGGCAAAGAGCGCATGGGAGAACGGAGGCGGGCTGATGGTGCCGTTGGAGTTCAGCAGCGACTGGCCGTACCAGTAGATGTCGGACATGTGGTTGATCTTGTTGCCCACATAACCGAGTGAGGCGGTGGAGTGCCCGCCGAACTGATGCTGGATGACCAGGTTCCACTGCTGATCGACCGCGGGCTGCAGGTTGGGGTTGGTTTCATGAATGGTTGCGCCGGAGATGCAGGCCGCCGAGAGGCTTTGAACCCCCGCCACCGTGCAAGCCGCACTGGGAAACGCCGAATACCCCTTGTCCAGCGTGAATGTGGGCAGGTTGACCGCGCCGTTGGTCACCTCGTGGGCAACGGTGTTGGGCGGGTTCGCGTCGGCCATGTTGTTTACGCCTACGCCCTCCATGTATGTGGAGATGCCGTAGCCCCCGCGCACCACCGTTTCGGGGGCAAAGCCGGGCTGCCAGGCAAAGCCGAAGCGCGGCTGCCAGTTGTCGATGCCGAGGTAGTTGTTGTAGGCAAAGCCGACATCAGGAGCACCGGTCGAGCGGGCAAAGTTGATGTTGTAATCCGTGACCGCATCCTGGCGCGGCGTAATGTCCTCGTAGCGCAGGCCCAGGTTCAGCGTAAGGTTATGCGTAGCCTGGAAGTTGTCTTGGACGAACCCGCCATAGACGCTGTTGCGCAGGTGCATGGTGAATGCCGCACCCTCCTGCACGGATTGCGGCAGGCCGAGTATAAAGTCGGCAAACGCGTCGCCGCCTGAGGTGCCGGACTCCGTATTGCCGGTGAACTGTCCGCTATAAGTCCAGCCTCCGGAGAGACCGCCGTTGCCGGGATAAACGTCGTTCATCCGATAGTTGAAGAACTCGAAGCCGCCGTGGATGGAATGCCGGCCGTGCGTCCAGGTGAGCGCATCTTCGATCTCGATAGTGGCGTCATGGAAGCTCTCGAGGATGTCATTGGTGCCGAAGGTGGGGTAGGTGCCGGTGCTGAAGGTCATCGACGGGAGAAAGCTGGAGTTGACGTCTGGAATTCCGAACTCCGAAGGCAGATTCTTTCCGCCCGAGTTGACAAACTCCTGATCGTTTGCCGGGAAGTCCTGAAAACCTGCGCGGAATTCATTCAAGAGGGTGGGCGTGAAGGTGTGGTCGTAGTTGGCCACGAAGTTTTTCAGCGGATATTCTCTCTGCGCGGCTGGATCCAGCACCTCGTCGATGCCGTTCGACGCCACATACATGGTGTGCATCTGCGACCAGCGGCCCATCACGTGATCGCGGTCCGAGGCCTGCCAGTCAATCTTCGCGTCGCCCTGGTACGCCTTGATCGAGCTGCTGGTGAAGTAGTTTGGCTGCTGAATGGAGCCCGTGAAGACCGACGACGTAACGATGTTCTGCGCCGCCTTGCTGAGGGCGAATCCGTCGGTGGCCGTGGCGGCATAGGCAGCGAGATTGTTGTTGGGAATCGGCGTACGGCTGCCGTAGTTGCCGCTGTAGGGATCGTAGAGCTGTCCGCTGGCGACCGAGCAGATCCCGCTGCTGTTGAACGACCCGCCGGCGGAGGTGCAGTCGGCGGCGAAATTGCCGGTGAGGAAAGCGGCAGGAACCGTCGTGTTGCTCTGCTCGCTGTTAGGCAGGCTGTAGAGGGTGCTTTCCTCATCGATAAAGAAAAAGAGCCTGTTCTTGATAATCGGTCCGCCGAGGGTGCCGCCGAACTCATTCCAGTGCAGGGGCGGCCGCGGAAAGGCCGTGTCGTTGGTGTAGCAGCCAGTCACTCCGCTGGCGCAGGGGATCTGGAAAAATGCATAGCCCTTGTCTTGCCAGCTGTTCGCATCGAGGGCCGTGTTGCGCACAAACTCGTAAAGGTCGCCGTGGAACGCGTTGGAGCCGGACTTCAGCGTCTCCACGATCACGCCACCGATATAGTTGCCATAATCGGCGCCGGCATTGGTGGTGATCAGGTTGAACTCCTGCACCGCATCGGGCGCGGGCGTATAGGCGACCTCGCTGTTATCCTGCTGATCCATTTCCATCCCGTCCATGGAGAACGTATCGTCCTGTTCGCGCGCCCCGTTGACGAATGGCCGGCCGGTGCCGAAGGTGCTCACCGGCGCCTCAAACGAAAAGATGTTGGGGCTGACTACGCCGGGTGCCAGCAGCGTGAGCTGGTTCAGGTCGCGCGTGGCCAGCGGCAGGTTGGAGGCCGCGTTGGCGTCGATTAGCGTGCTCATCTCCGAGGACGACGACTGCAGCAGCGGCGGGGCGCCGGTCACCTCGATGGTCTCGCTCGTCGCGCCTACCTTGAGCTGGAAATCGACGCGGGCCACCTGGTTGAGGGTGAGCGTGAACGCACTGCGCACCGAGGCTTCAAAGCCGGGCGCTTCCGCCTTCACTTGGATGGTGCCCACGGGGATGGAGGGAAAGTCGTAGAGCCCCGCATCCGTGGTGGTGGAAACCCATGTGGTGTTGCGCAGGACATCGCGCACCGTCACGGTGGCATTGGGCACGGCGTTGCCCGCGGCATCCGTGACCAATCCCGTCACTGCACCGCCAGCCTGCTGCGCCCGGCCGCTGGTGCATGTTGCCGCCACCAGGGCCAGAAGAAACAGGACTGGGAGACAGCCGACGCCAGCCTTCATCCGTAACATCCGGTCAATCAGTTTCACTGGAACCTCCTTACAGTAAGTGTTCAGGTGAGTAGGTGGATCGTGCGGCGAGCGGTTCCAAAAGCGCGTGCAAAACCGCATTGCGGCGATCCCGTACAGGCCAGCGAAGGGGGCTCGCCGGATATGTCATGAAAGCAAATGGTCTTGCCAGGCGTCCGGCGGTTCAGCGTGATGCCTCCGCCGGAGCCAGATTTGAGTTCTGATCGAATCGAGGCCAAATGCGCAATCTTCGATGCGACACATACTATCCCAGCCCTCGGCGGAAATGCAATAGAAAAAATGAAGATTTTTGCGTCAAATAATCACGAGTCTGATTTGCAAGAGCAAAAACAGGCAGGTCTCTCATGGAAACGCGATGATAAGGCGCGTAAAATCAGAGACTTTTGCGCCGGCACGGACTTCGGGATCTCAAAAGACCGCATTCTGGAGTTGACAAATTATGATCGAATACAATACTTTCAATCATTAAATTGCTCGATTGGTATTCAATCATGCCCTGAGCACCGGATTCGGCGTCTGCCCTTGGCAAATCACCGCTGCATGCGCCAAAAGAGAGAATCAGGCTGGAAAAAAGACTCCGTCCATCTTTCCTTTAGCCCGCGCCCGGGCCGGCATTCGCGATCAGGGAAGGGGACTACGAACACCGGAAGGCGCTGACCAGGTTTGCCATGAAGACTGTTTTTTTTGAGCTGTGCGCCGAATCCACGCAAGCCGCCTGCGCCGCTGAATCCGGCGGCGCAGACCGCATCGAGCTGTGCGCGGAGCTGGCGCGCGGCGGGCTTACGCCCCGTGAAGAGGTGGTCGCGGCCAGCGTGAACGCCCTGTCGATTCCCGTTTACGTGCTGATCCGGCCCCGCGGCGGCAGCTTTGTCTTCTCCGCCGAGGAGTTCGCGCTCATGCGCAGCCAGATTGCCGCAGCCAAACAGGCCGGCGCCAGCGGCGTGGCCGTGGGCGTTCTGCGCGAGGATGGGCGCGTGGACGTGGAGCGCACGCGGGAGCTGGTGGAGCTGGCGCGGCCCATGGCCGCCACCTTCCATCGCGCCTTCGATGAAACCCCGGATCTGAGCGAGTCGCTTGAGCGCGTGATCGAAACCGGCGCCGAAGGGCTGCTCACCTCGGGCGGCGCCAAGGAAGTCCTGGGCGGCGCCGACTCGATCTCCGCGTTACGGCGTCAGGCAGGCGATCGCATCCACATCATCGCCGGTGGCGGGCTGCAACTGGAGACGCTGACGGAAGTGGTGCGCCGCTCCGGCGTGTTCTGCCTGCACGGATCGCTCAAGCGCAGGAACGGACATGGGAACCCGGCCGGGACTGCTGAGGAGAATCCAACCGAAGGAGAGATGGCCACGCTCGAGGCCGACGTGCGCGAGGCGGTGCGCCTGCTGCGCCGCGAACTGGATGAGCGAAACTCGTCGGCGCGCGAGGACGGCCGCTGAGAGCCCACTTGAGAGCCGCTTGATCGAGTCGTTCAGACGCGCAGCACGCGCGTCCCCTGGCGCTCAAACGGAGCCAGCTGGTCGGCGGTGGCGCCCGTGTCCGTAATCAGCACTTGAATCTCGCTGGCCGGGCAGATGATGGCCGGGCTTACCTTGCCCAGCTTGCTTGAGTCCGCCACAATGACAACTTCCTTGGTCTGCTTCAACATCTTACGGTAAACCAGGGCCTCGTCGGTCTCAAGCGAGGTGGCGCCGCGCTCCGCGTCCAGGCCGGTCACGCTCAGGAAGACCTTATCCATATATACGGTGTCGAGAAAGTTGAGCGCGGCGTTGCCGGAGAGCGCGAACGACCACGCCCACAGCACCACGCCGCCGGTGAGAAACGTGCGGATCGAGGTGCGGTTGCACAACTCCATGCCGATGTTGATGGCGTTGGTGACCACCTGGATTTTTTCCCGGTGGCGCAGGCTGCGGCCGATGTGCGTGGTGGTGGTGCCGGCGGAAAGCCCCACCGTTTCGCCTTCGCGGATCATCTCCGCGGCCGCCAGCCCGATGCGCCGCTTTTCCGAGGCGTGGCGCTGCTCGCGCGCCAGGAACGAGCTGTCGTAGCGGAAGGGCTCATAGAGCAGCGGCTCGGCCAGCTCGGCGCCGCCGTGGGTGCGGCGGATGAGGCCGCGGTTCTCAAGCCGGGCCAGGTCGCGGCGGATGCTGGGGGCGGAAGAACCGGCAACTTCGAGCAATTCTTCAATGGTGGCAGTGCCGCTGGACAGAAGATGCTTGACGATCTGTTCAGATCGGCGGTTTATGGACTCGGACATACAGCGGTGATTTTACTCCGAGAGCGCGAAAAGAGAAGCCGGAATTCAGCAAATTTGATGGAAAGTATCAAAATTTCAACCGGAAAAATTCACGGCTTTGATCGTTGTTCGCGGATTTGCGCACAAAATCCATGCGTTTTAGGACTACCGGAATTGAGGGGCAAAACGCGTTTGTCCGGCTACAGGAGGGCGGATTGGCCGAGGAGCGTGGGCGTATAGGCGGATAGTCAGGCGCGTTGATGGCCGCGGAGGGGCTCCTGTCCGGCTGCGTGCGGACGATCAGTGCGATTTTGTCCTGCCCGGTGCGGACGAAACCGCGGGGCGACTGGCAAAAGTGAGTGAAATTCGACGCATTTTGGATGGGATTCGCTGCGCCGCCAGGCCTGGGCGCAAAAATGGCGGAGGGGGTGCAAAGTGTCCGGCCGCAGGACGACTGTTTGCTAATCAATGGTGTCTTCGGGACGGGGCGGCTCGCCGCCCTGGCGGGTGAGGATGCGCAGGAAGGCATCGCGGTCGGCCCGTGACCGGCGCTCCATAAAGAAATTCTCTGTTTCCATGGCCGCGACCTTTTCCGCTGCGGCAATCACCAGAAATTGGTTCAGGCTGGTTCCGTCGCGCGCGGCGATTTTCTCGAGCGCAGCCTTCAAGGAAACCGGCAAGCGCAGGGGAAATGTAGAAACTCTCGTGGTCATGTTTTTAACCTCCTGAGAACTTCGCCGGGACGCAAGACCTCAATGTCAAAACCGGATCGTGCTTCGCGCAGGTCCTTTTCGTTGAAAGTAACGATCGCATCCGCCCGTCCATTCACTGCAGCCTCAAGAACCAGTTCGTCACCGGGATCGCGAAGCTGCGGACGCCAACGAAAAAACAGCGGCACGGGTTCGGCCATGGCAATCAGGCTGTCGACGAACAGGCCTGTCTCTGACTCGCTCAGTCCCGAGGCGAGCCGGTGCTCGGCCAACATGCAGATGGACTCATACTCCAGCGCCAAAGCAACGGTCAGCACCATGACAACTTTGCGGGCAGCGACGTTTCTCAGTAGCTCGGCCGAACCGCCTGTTGGGCTACGCATGGCGGCCACGACCACATCGGTGTCGAGCACCAGCCTCATGCTAATTTATGATATCACATTGCAGGCGATGTCTCCTTGATCGGTAGTGGTGCAGTTTGATTTTCCACAGGCTAGCGCGAGGCTGCCGACAGTGCGATGATGGGCGCATGAAGAAAACGGCAAAGAAGAAAAAGCGGCCCTCCCCCGCTTTCAAGTCAGCGAAGAAGAAAACCCCGCGTGAGGATGTGAACCAAGCCGCCGCGCGAGTGGTGAGGGAAGCGACAGAAGGACGATAGTCCTATACAGCAATGCCCTGAACCGGGAAGGGCAGGCCTTCATTGAGAAAAGGATCGACGAGCGTGCGCCTTTGATAATTGCGCAAGTAAATCTCCTTCAACATGTCTGATCCTCTGTAAGACCTGCCCCGCGTTTCTCCTTCGGCAATTAGAAGACCGCCCTCAACCAAGTCGCGCAATTCTCGACTCGCAACTTGCTCCGATACTTCAGCCGCAGCCATATAATGCTGTCGCCGAATTCGATAGCCGAACGCCGCATCTACCAGCGAGGGGAGCGCGCGCTCATTGACACCCCGTCGATTTAGAAGGTCTTCAACTTCATTCCACACTCTTTGGGTCATATGGCTTCGCTGTAGTAACCAGGATGCTTGCCTGAAGTGCGCGACCAAATTGAAGCGAATCCAAGGTCGGCAGTCGTTCTCAGGGTGATATGCCTTGCGTCCCACGTTTAGCAGCACATCGTAATACTCATCGGTAAACCGGCCGAGATATTCTTCTATGCTGCAAAAGGGAGATTCGATTATTTTTTCTTGCCCTAAAATGAGTGTTTGCAGACAGCGCGCCATTCTTCCGTTTCCGTCTGAGAATGGATGAATCATCACTAGATTGAGGTGCCCCATTGCGGCACGAATGATTACTGGAACGTCTGACTGCTCGTTCAATGAGCGCACAAGCTCATCCATTAGCTTCGGAACCAGTTCTGCATCAGGCCCCTCATAAACTGTTTCTTGTTTGCGCTCGTCCCGGACAAAAATCAGGCCAGAGCGATACCTACCGGGGTGTTTTTCTAGCTCATGTTGAAGCATCATAAAGTGAAGACTGCGAATCAGCCCCTCACAATAGGAAAAATGTCTATCGTCGGAGAGTTGTAAAACATAGGTCATGGCATTTCGATAGCCCAACGTGGCGTTCCAATCCGTTGTCCCCGCAGTCAACGGTTCCGCGTTTTCCACAGCGGCCATCGCATCATCTTTGGTGACATTTATCCCCTCAATGCTATTAGAGTGCCTGATATTTCGGGCCAGAGTCGCGCGACGTAGCACGCCCGACCATCGCCCAGGCGTGCTAATGGAATACTTCAAGGATTCTCGTATAGCGGAAATCTTTTCAATCACTTCTAGTTCGGTAGGTCGCAAATCTGGGACCTGAAAAATCATTTGCACCCCCTTAATAATTCCGATACTATTACATAATTATTATGTTGTCAAGAAGCAATAATTGTGTTATCGTGTTTCCAGTATGAATCGCTTAAGCACAGGGAAGCGTGTCCAAGTCGTTTCCGCTCTAGTAGAAGGGAGCAGCATCAATTCCATCTCCCGAATGACTAGAGCGTTTCTAATTTAAGTATGTACATATATGTGAGATAATGTTTCCGCCGGCGGAGGGGTGGCGGAGATGCAATCTTATTCACAGGATTTGCGTGACCGTGTGCTTTGGGCGTTGGAGCGGGGAGAAAAACCGACGCACATTGCTCGGCGGCTGGAGATCAGCCGGGGCT
>DATJRT010000113.1:0-8094 GCA_035504495.1 Occallatibacter sp. | reverse complement strand
TTCGGTGCCGTTGTAAGCACCCACTTCATCGATCAGCGCATTTTTGTCGGCGGTAAAATCCTGGTCCACGCTGAGGGTGTCGCCCAGGGACACCAGAGCCACCAGGTCGGCCGGCTGCATCCGGGTGCGGAGAAAATCCTGTGCCGCGTCCACGCTGCGCTCGAGATCCTCGGGCTGCATGGAGGTCAGGTCGAAGAACATCACGATGAGCCGGTGATTGCGCAACTGCTCCGGCCGGGCCACCACGACCGCCTTGCCGCCGCTGCCGTTCGACCCGGCAGCCAGGCCGCTCACCGTGGCCTCATTCAGGGGCGTGGCCATATCCACGCTCTGGAAGTCGAAGGTGGCAATCTTCTGTTCCTTTCCGTTCTCGTAGATCCTGAAGTCGCTCTGCTTGAGGCCGCGCACCACCTCGCCGGTCTTCGCGTCGCGCGCCACCACGTTGGTGAGCACCAGCTCGCCATTGAGCTGCAGGGTGTAACCGGCCTGGGGCGTGGAGGAAACGCGGTTTGCCGAAACCTGCGGAGTGTTCGGCGCTGCCTGCTGCGGGCGGACGGGCAGCATGGCCAGCACGAATGCTGTCCCCGTGGCCGTCGCCCTATTGAACCGCCGCCTCATCGTGCTAACTCCGCTGCCTCGACTGATCCTGTAGCTTCCGATTGCTTCGCGGGGTGTGCGGCCATCTTTGGACTCCGAGGCGAAGCAACACGATGCTGTCACTCTTCTTAAGAAATGTGTAAATGACGGGGAAATTGCCAATGATTGTCCTTCTCAGGTTTCCGTCAAACCACTTGTAGCGCTCCACCTGCGAATCCGCCGGGCATGGATTCCTCGACAATGCAATGACGCCGTTATCGATTGCACAGAATTCGTCTTTACTCAGATGAGAGAGGTCCTTCTTGACCGATTGTGCGAAGGTAACCGTAACCGCGAAATCCGCGGCAGGCATCTCCCTGCGAGACCGGTAGCGCGCGTAATTCAGCCGCCTCTCATCAAGCCGGGATTCCGCGACCGCCGCATCCTGCAGATCGAACATCAACAACCTCTGTCTTTTCGGCTGCACCATCAACTTATGGCCGGTAGACGTCGTAATCGTGATATAGGACATCCTTCACCGCCCTCCCATTGCCCGACTGACCAGGGCGACCCCGCGAACCCCGCTAGAACCTGAATCTCGCCAGAAACTGAAACTGCCGCGTCTGCCCCACCGAGGTCACCTGCCCGAAGTTCTGCGAGTTCACCGTGGTGCCCACGCCGGTATACTGCACGGTGTTGAACACATTGTTGATGGTGGCGCGAATCTCCAGGCTGCGGGTGTCGCCCAGTTGGGCGGTCTTTGAGAGCGCCATGTTGTTGGTCACCACTCCCGGCCCTTCAATCGAATTCCGCGGCGCGTCGCCGAAGTAATTGCAGAACCCCGCGGTGTTCACGGGCGCGGTGTATGCCGCGGGGTTGAACCACTGGTGCAGCGACCCTCCGCCGGCCGTGGGGGAAACTCCGGTCAGGTTCGGCCGCATTGCGCCGCCCGTCCCGCAGGCGGTGCTGGCCACCGACGACTGGTAGCCCGGGCTTAGCCACGTCCCGGTCGCGAAATCGAAGCTTCCGGAAACGGAGAAGCCTTCGAGAATATGAGAGCCCACGCCGGTGGTCACCCACGTCTTATCCTGCCCGAAGGGGAGCTCGTAGAGGTAGGTCCCGCTCACGGAGTGGCGCACGTCCAGGCTCGAGTTGCCGAGCTCGCCGAGCACGTATTGCCAGTCCTGCACGCCCACGCCGCCCACGCTGCCCAGCGCGCCGGCGTCGTCGATCGAGTGCGACCACTGGTAATTCGCGCCCAGGGCAATGCCCTTTTGCAGCTGCTTGTTCACGCGCACCGTGCCCGCGTTGAACTTCGAGAACGAAGCCGCCTCCTGATAAGTAAAGTTCAGCGGATAGCAGGGGAGCGCGCCCACGCACACCACCGGGGGATCGGTTGCCGGGCTCGAGGGCAGCGAGCGCGGGGCGAGCACCGTGGCCAGATGATTGCCGCGCGATCCGTTGTAGCCCAGGTTCATGACGATGCCCAGGGGCAGCCTCTTCTGGATGTCGAGGTTCCAGGCCATCACGTAGGGCAAGCCGTAGTGCGGATCGAGGGCGTAGTTGCCCAGCGTCTGCGCCCCGGGAAATCCATTTCCGAGGGTGAAGCACGACATGGGCACGCTGCGCGCGCAGGCGGAGGAGGGCCCATTGCCCACGGCCTCCTGGTTGGTCTGCTCGTTGGTGAACGGCGGCTGGTGCGCCATGGTGGTGGCAAAGGTGGAGTACTCGCCTACGGTGTAGTTCATGCCGAAACCCGCGCGCACCACCGTCTGCCTGATTTTGGGCACGCGCCATGCCAGGCCCACGCGCGGCGCAAAGGCTTTGTGAAAGGGATAGACCAGCGCGCCGGGAAGCCCGTCCGCACCGCTCTCAGCCTCGGCGAGGTCAGTAAATCCGCCGCCGGGATTGGTGAGCACTTCGGCCAGGTGCCCGTATTTTTCCGTATACGGCGCAAAGAACTCCCAGCGCACGCCGTAGTTCAGCGTGAGCGAAGGCAGCACGCGCCAGTCGTCCAGGGCAAAGGCGTCGAAGACGTTATCGCGCAGATAGCTCTTGGCAAGCGAAGAATTCAAGCTTGTCGACTGCGGCAATCCCAGGAGAAGATCGGCCACGGGCGAGCCGGTGGTGGGATCGCCGGCGGCGTCCTCAGTGAACAGTCCGCTGAAGACGAAGCTGCCGGTGGCGTTGGCTCCGGCGAGAAAGTCCCGGTGCACGCGGCGGTAATCGCCGCCATAGCGCATGTTGTGCTTGCCGTGGATCCAGCTCAGCACCTCGCTGAAGGAGATGGTCTGCGCCAGGGAGAAGCTCGGCTCCGTCTGGGTGATGCCCGTGTACTCGCTCATCTCGATCTGCGGCAGCCCGTAGTTGAGGGGCACGTTGTTGGGCACGCCGATGCCGTAGCCCGCGGCGATGTTGTCCGCCGCATCGGTGAAGAAATTCGTGGTGTGGCTATTGCTCCGGTTCCAGTTGGCGTTGAAGATGCTGGTCACGCGGTGATAGCCCACGGTATAGCCGGCCTGCAATGAATAGGAGTCCGACGCGCTCTTGCCGCCGAGCTGGGGAATGAAGTTCACCAGGTCGCTGGCGCCCAGGCTCTCATTGAAGTTCACGTTGATGCTCTGGCGCAGTCCCTGCGTGGCCGAACCTCCTCCGCGCCGGCCGAATCCGCCGAACCCGCCGCGCCCTCCCGGCTGCGTCGCATTCGCGCCCAGGCTGCGGTTGTAGCGGATACCGGCAGCGGTCGAGTTCGATTGCGCCGTGGTCAGCAGATGGTAGTTGTAGCGCAGACCGCCGGCCGGGGTGATGTTGGGCATCGGGATCAGCGGCGCGCAGGGCGAGCTGCCCGGCGCGCAGTTGAGCAGCGCATATCCCGGCGAGCCCTCGATGCGCGAGGGCGGAATCACATTCGCCTCACCCGCGCTCGAGAACTGCGCAAGCGTCGCCGGATCGTAGATCGCCGGCAAACCCGCCGCGGAGAAATCTCCCTGCCGCTCCGCAGCCGTGGGCAGGATGGCGTACTCGTCCTCGGGCGTCGACTGCCGCGTACCGGAGAGGGTGAGAAAAACCGTGTCCTTCCCGCTGGGCTTGGTGAGCCGCGGAATGTAGGGCGCGCTCATGAACGTCAGGCCGAAACGGTTGGAACCGTTCGGCGGCTGCACCTGCGACTGACCGGCCAGGGCAAAGGGCTGCGCGTTGAAGATCGAGTTGGTTCCGTACCAGAAGATGGCTCCGTGCGGCTGCCCCGGATTGAATCCGCGGAAATTCCCGCGCCCGCCGCCGCGGCCGCCGAATCCTCCGCCGCCGCCGAACCCTCCGCCGCCACCGAAGGCGCCGCCAAACCCGCCACCAAAGCCTCCACCGCCGAAGCCGCCCCCTCCGCCGCCGAAGAGCCCGCCGGTTCCCGGCATCTGGCCGCCATTCTGCTGGCGGTACTGCTCGATCTGCTCGCGGATCTGGTCAACGTCCACGCCGGCCAGCGCGCTTACCTGTCCCTGCTGGCCGGTGATGGCAACCGAATCACTTGCGAAGTCAGAGTTTCCGGCGATCGAAGGCAGCGCCGCTCCGCCTGCACCGGCCGCGCCGTTGCCGGTCTCGGTGCCCTGGCTCAGGGCGCTGGCCAGGCTCAGGTTTTCCGGAGCATTGCCCACGAGTTGCTGCACGGCCGTGTCTTCATCGGCCGATTCGCCGGCCTGGCCCGCCTGCCGCGCCTGCTGCTGCTCCTGCTCGGCGGCGCGCGAGGCCAGCATGAGATCGAAGTTGACGGTGCGGTCGTGCGCGGCCGCGTTCAGCAGCGCCTCCTGCACCCCGGCGGCAAAAGCGGCAAACTGGGTGCGGATCACGTAGCGCCCGTTCTGCGGAATGGTCATGGACCAGACGCCGGTAATATCGGTCGTGGTTGAGTAACGCTTGCCCGTGAGCGTGTTCTGCGCGGTCACGGTTACGCCGGGCAGGGGAATATTGCCGCTCTTGACCACGCCGTGCAGGCGTCCGCCGCTCTGTTCCTCAACCGCCGGTTGCGCAGGCGGCGCCGCACGCTGTGTCTGCGCCCCGCCAGGTGTGGTTGCAGGCGCCGCTGTGGCTGCGCCGGCCGCAGGCGATTGTCCCTGCGCGCGCACCGGAGCAGCGGCAAATTGCCCTGGGCCCAAGGCAACGACTGCCACCGCGAGTGCCCAAGGCAAGGCTGCTGGCCGCATCCGATCTCCCGTTCTCTGTCTATGTTCAACTGACGGATCAACTCTTGCCCGGGTTTACCGTTTCCGGCCCTGGTTTGCATCCCGGGGTACACTCAGGCATGGCCGCTGCTCCCCTTGAATCGCAGGACCCCGGCTGCGCGGACTCCGCTGCGTGCGAGGCAGTAACGCACGGCCGGGCCATGCCCGCGGAGGGAACGCGGACAGAAATTACGCGCACGGAAGGCGCGCGCCGCGGAGACACGCGACTTGAAGAGATCACGCCGTCCACGCCTACCGCTACACTCGAGGCCGCGCGGCAACTCCTCCTCGAGTACGGGCAATTCGTGATGGCCCAGCCCGGCGCAGGCCGCTTCTGTTTCGGCACGCTGCGCGAAGAGGCCGAAGGGCTTCCCCTGAGCTTCATCCGGCAGGGCGGAGGCAGCCTGCTCGCCCTGGTCCGCGGCGAGCCGGCCGGATTCGTCGCCTGGCGCATCCTTTCGGCGCCCTCCGCTGCGCCCGGCTTCTCTTCGGATTCCTGGGAACTGAAGCGCCTCTGGGTTCGCCCCTCCGCGCGCGGCTTTGCGCTCGGCCGCCTGCTTACCCAGGCGGTTCTCGACCGCGCCCGCGCCGCCGGCCGCAAAGCCATCTATCTCGACACCGCGCCGCAATCCATGGCCGCCGCCCACCGGCTTTATCTTGACATGGGTTTCGCTCCCTGCGCAGCTTACAACGACAATCCTGTCGAAGGTCTCGTCTGGATGGTAAAGTTTCTCTAAGATTCCGGGTCCTTCCCCCTTCTCCGACCGTCCTTAGAAAATCGAGGCTTCCCGTGAAGAGTGTCCGTTTGCTTCTTTGCGCAGTGTCCTGTGTGCTCGCTGCGTCGTGTGTTGCCGCGCGCGCCCAGCAGCCCGTCACCTTTCCCAGCGGCGACTCCACGGGTGAGGGATTGCTTTATCTGCCCCACTCGCCCGGACGCCATCCCGCGCTGATCGTGATCCATGAGTGGTGGGGGCTTGTCGACTGGGTCAAGCAGCAGGCTGCGGGCTATGCGTCGCAGGGATACGTGGTGCTGGCCGTGGATCTTTATCACGGCAAGGTTGCCAACGACCCCGAGCTTGCCCACGAACTGATGCGCGGCCTGCCGCAGGACCAGGGCGTGCGCGATCTCACCTCCGCGGTCAGCTGGCTGGCGGCGCGCAAGGACGTCGATCCCCATCGCATGGGCGCCGTGGGCTGGTGCATGGGCGGGACCTTCGCCATGCTGCTGGCGGTGAATGCGCCCACGCTCAAAGCCGTGGCCGTGAATTACGGCGCCCTGCCCACGGAAAAAAGCTCGCTCGAACAGATTCACGCCGCCATCCTGGGCAACTTTGGCGGCCTGGACCGCGGGATCACGCCGGACTCCGTGCATGCGTTTGAAGCCGCGATGCGCTCGCTGGGCAAGCCGGTGGACGCGAAGATATACCCTGATGCGGGCCACGCTTTTGAAAACCCCGCCAATCAAGGCGGCTATCGTCCCGCCGACGCGGCCGACGCTCTGGGGCGAATTGACCGCTTTTTTCAACAGGAATTGCGCCCCTGAGCGGCGATTTCTACCACTTAATGGTCAAATCCGGCCTAAAGATACCCTTGCAATCCCCGCCGCCGCATGTTAACTCTTAAGCTAATACCATGCTGATAGCTTACTGCCGGGCAAAACCCGGGCAGGCATCGGACGGGACCGGGGAACCCCATGAAAATTGGCACCACGATTCGGGCGTATCGGTTGCAGAAGGGTCTCTCGCAGGGCGATATCGAAAAGAAAACCGGGCTGCTGCGCTGTTATCTTTCGCGGGTGGAAAACGGGCACACCGTGCCCTCGCTGGACACGCTCTCGAAGATCGCCCAGGCGCTCGATCTGCCCATCGCGCAGTTCTTCGCCGACGACTCGCTGGGCCGCCAGTTCAACACGCACAAGCTCTCCGACGAAGAACTCAAGTTCCTCACCCAGATTCGCCGCTACTCTTCCAATCTGAATGAGAGCGACCGCAAGCTGCTGCTGGCCATGGTGAAGAAATTCGCCGCGACGGCCACGCGCTGATTCAATCGGCGTGAAGCCCACCAAAAGAAAAGGCCCCGTCTCCGGGGCCTTTTCGCCAGCTTACTGACTCGCCGATCTGCTCATTCACTCTTACTTCGCTGCCGCCGCCTTCACGCCGGCTTCTTCGGCCAGCCTGGCCGCCTTGTCCGTGGCTTCCCAGGTGAACTCCGGCTCTGTGCGCCCGAAATGCCCGTAGGCCGCGGTCTTCTGGTAGATGGGCCGGCGCAGCTTGAGGCTGTCTATAATCCCCTTCGGCGTGAGCGAGAAGTGCTTGCGCACCAGCGCGGTGATCTGCGCCTCGCTCAACTTGCCGGTGGCGAAGGTATCGACCAGCACGCTTACCGGCTCGGCCACGCCGATGGCGTAGGCGAGCTGCACTTCGACTTTTTCGGCGAGACCCGCGGCCACAATATTTTTGGCGATGTAGCGCGCCATGTACGCGCCGCTGCGGTCCACCTTGGTGGGATCTTTTCCGGAAAAAGCGCCGCCGCCATGCCGGCCCATGCCGCCGTAGCTGTCCACGATGATCTTGCGCCCGGTCAACCCGGTGTCGCCCATGGGGCCGCCGATCACGAAACGTCCGGTGGGATTGATGTGGTACTTGGTGTTCTCGTCCAGCCACTGGGGCGGCAGCACGGCCTGGATCACGTGCTTCAGGATGTCGGACCGCAGCTCCTCGCTGCTCACGCTTTCCGCGTGCTGGGTGCTGATGACCACGGCATCGATGCGGGCGGGCTTGCCGTTCTCGCCGTACTCCACCGTCACCTGGCTCTTGCCGTCGGGGCGCAGGTAGCTGAGCTTGCCGTTCTTGCGCACTTCGGTCAGGCGGCGGGTGAGCTTGTGCGCCAGCGAGATCGGGGCCGGCATCAGCTCCGGCGTTTCGTTGGTGGCGTAGCCGAACATCATGCCCTGGTCGCCCGCGCCCCCCGTGTCCACGCCCTGGGCAATGTCGCCGCTCTGCTTGTTGATGGTGGAAATCACCGCGCAGGTATTGGAGTCGAATCCATAGAGCGCGTTGTCATAGCCGATAGAGGCCACCACGCCGCGCACCAGGGTCTGGAAATCCACGTACGCCTTGGTGGTAATCTCGCCGGCAATCACAACGAGTCCGGTTGCGGTGAGCGTCTCGGCGGCCACGCGGCTGTACGGATCCTGCTCCAGGCAGGCGTCGAGAATGGCGTCGGAAACCTGGTCGGCAATTTTATCGGGGTGTCCCTCGGTCACTGACTCGGAGGTAAATAAGAATCGGTCGCTCAAAATTCC
>DATJRT010000112.1:0-5423 GCA_035504495.1 Occallatibacter sp. | reverse complement strand
CTCGAAGGCACGCCGGAGCAGATCGGCTTTCAGCACGGTTCTCTGCTGGCCGCGGAGATCGAAGACAATGTGCGCGTCTACCAGGTGGAAACAGCGCATGAAGAGAAGCGCCCCTGGAGCTTTTTCCGCGACGCCGCGCAGAATATCCTGTGGCCGCACGTGGACGCCGAGTATCAGCAGGAACTCCAGGGCATCGCCGACGGCCTGCATGCGCAGGGGTCCACCCTCGACCTCTGGGACGTGGTGGCGCTGAACGGCATTATCGAGCTGCGGGATTACTATCTGCCCACGCTCGACGAGAAAGAAAAGAAACCCAACCCGCCGCAAGCGGTTGCGCCCGGCCATTGCAGCGCCTTTATCGCCACCGGCTCGGCCACGCGCGACGGCAAGATCGTCATCGCCCACAGCAACTGGAGCTCTTACGCCGAGGGCGAGCGCTGGCGGATGGTCTTCGACATTGCGCCCACGCACGGCCAGCACTTCCTGATGGATGGCACGCCCGGCGTGATCACCAGCCAGGACGATTTCGGCGTGAACGCAAGCGGCCTGATGATTACCGAGACCACGCTGCCCATGGCCAAGGGGTTCGACGTGAACGGCATTCCCGAGTTCGAGCGTTCGCGCAAGGCCATGCAGTACGCCACGTCGATCGACGAGTACGCGGCCATCATGCGCAAAGGCAACAACGGCGGCTACGCGAATTCCTGGCTCATCGGCGACCGCAAGACGGGCGAGATTGCCTATCTCGAGCTGGGTTTGCACCACACGCCGCTGACCAAAAAGAAGGATGGCTATTTCGTCTCTTCCAATTTCGCCGCCGACGCGGAGCTCATACGCGACGATACCCCCGGATTCAACCCCAGGGACCCCGAGAGCTCAATGAATGCGCGCCACATGCGCGCCGAGGAATTCATGCGCGCGCACTATGGGCAGCTGGACACGGAGCTGGCCGAGGAGTATCTCTCCGACCATTTCGACACGTACGAGCGCAGGATGGATGCGGGCAAGCGCAGCCTGTGCGGCCACGAAGATACTTCGCCCGTGGGCGAGAAGGTGTGGGGCGACCCTCCGTTCGATCCCGCCGGCGCAGTCACCGGCAAAGTAATGGATTCCGATATGGCGGCGCGGCTGAGCTTCATCGGCAGGGCGGGGCATCCGTGCGGCGAGGATTTTCTGGTAGCGCCGTTTCTGGCTGCGCATCCGCAGTTCGACTGGGAGAAGGCGATTCTGCACGACATGATCGCCGGGCCGTGGACCACGTTCAGCGCGGATGAAAAGCCGCCGGTGGCGATGGCCTCAGGAAACTAAGGCATTTCTCCTTCAGGTATAGCCGTCTTGATTTTCTTGCAAGGTGGCGATTTCTTCCGCCCCAGCGACCTAGACCTGTCGCCGGGGACCCCAGGGAAAATCGCCACTTGAAGGTGTCGGTTTCGGTATACATCAGAAGGAGAAATGCGCTAAGGCGACGCCGATCCTAAGCTGACATTCAGGTGGAAGTTCCGTCTCACGTACTCGACCCACTGTTCATCAGAAAGAGCGCCCCAATCGACCCACTGCTCGTCGGTCATGGACGCGCGCCATGCCAGAAGTCCTTCGGCGTCGGGACCGACGGGATGCCTTAACTTCCAGGTACCGCTTTCAACAATCTCGCGAATCCTTTCACCCACGACAAAGGGGGAAACAGGATTTTCAAGCGAAGCCCGGAAGAGTTCGGTAATCCGCCGGCTATGGGGATATTTCGAGTCAGCGGGCGGCGGCAGCAGTTTGCCGAAGATGGGCGTTGCAATCACGCCCGGCTCGATGATCGCAACGCGAACGCCGAAGACCTTCATCTCCTGGGCGAGGCACTCGCTGAGCGCTTCAAGTGCGAATTTGGACGAGGAATAGGGCGCCTGCGGGGCCGACGAAAAACGGCCCGCGACCGACGTAATGTTGATCACGCACCCGGAGCGTCTTTCTCTCATGCCGGGCACGACGGCCTGAATGCAGCGCAACGCGCCAAAGAAGTTGGTCTCCATGGTGGCGCGAAAGACGGAGATGGGGGTCTCTTCAACTGCACCGCCGCCGCCGACTCCCGCGTTATTCACCAGCACATCAATCCGGCCCGCATCGGAGAGGATGCCGGAGAACGCCGTGCGGACCGACTCGTTGGAATCGACATCGAGCGCCGCAATGCGAAGGGGAAGATGCTCGCGTTCCGCCATTGCACGGAGTTCCTCGCCGCCCGTTGCCGGGTTGCGCATGGTTGCGTAGACGGTGTGGCCCGCGCGGGCCAAGGTCGCCGCAACGGCCAGTCCGATACCGGTGCTGGTGCCTGTAACCACAGCGATTGCCATGCTGGCTCCTTTGGGGGAAATCAAAGGCCGGTGACTCTCGAGGAGAACGGAGCAAAGGGAGCGAATGCGCTTTGATCCTCTGGCCGTGCACGTAGGCAAATTCCGCGTCGACGCGAAATTCCCTACACCGCAACCGTGAAGCTGTCTTCAGTGCGCGTCACCGCGTGGTAGAGCGTGTCGCGCTCCACGGGCACGCGGCCGGCTTCCGTAATCAGGCGGCAGAGCTCTTTGCGCGTGAGCCCCTGGGGCGTGGTGGCGCCGGCGTCGTGATAAATTTTCTCTTCGATCACCGTGCCGTCGAGGTCGTCGGCGCCAAAGCGCAGCGCAATCTGCGCGATCTTGGGCGTCATCATCTGCCAGTAGGCCTTGATGTGGGCAAAGTTGTCGAGCAGCAGCCGGCTCACGGCGATCTGGCGAATATCGGTGAGTCCCGTCGTCACCGGCAGATGATCGAGCGGCGTATTTTCCGGATGAAAGGCCAGGGGGATGAAGGTCTGGAATCCGCCGGTCTCATCCTGCAGCGCGCGCAGCTTCAGGAGATGGTCCACGCGGTCTTCGTCGTTCTCAATGTGCCCGTAGAGCATGGTCGCATTGGAGCGGAAGCCCATTTTATGCGCCAACCGCGCCGTTTCCAGCCACTCCTCGCCGTCGATCTTGTGATCGCAGATGATGGAGCGGACGCGATGGCTGAAAATCTCCGCGCCGCCGCCGGGCATCGAGTCCACGCCCGCATCGCGCAGCTTCAAGAGCGTCTGCTCTACCGTGAGCTTTGCGCGCCGCGCGAGGTAGGCGATCTCTACCATGGTGAAGGCCTTGATGTGCACGCGGGGAAAGCGTTGCTTCAACCCCCGGATCAGATCCAGAAAATACTCAAAGGGCAGATCGGGATGGAGCCCGCCGACGATGTGGAACTCGGTGACTGCTTCGGTATAGCCCGAGGCCGCAGTCGCAAAGGCCTCGTCGAGGGCCATGGTGTAACCGGCGGGGTCGCCTTTCTTGCGGCCGAAGGCGCAGAGCTTGCAGGCGGCCACGCAGACGTTGGTGGGATTGATGTGGCGATTGACGTTGAAGTAGGTCACGTCGCCGTGCAGACGCTCGCGGACAAAATTCGCCAGCCAGCCCACGGCCAGAATGTCGCCGGCGCCGTAGAGCGCAAGGCCGTCCGCGGCGGTGAGCCGCTCCCCCGCAAGCACCCTGGCCGCGATGGGCTCGAGACGCCGGTCGTACGTCCGAAAGGGGGCGCGCGCAATCGATCCGGCGGCGGAATCCGTGCTCTGCATATCTTTGATGATACCCAAATTCGCGCCGCGGCTCACTTGCTGCCGGTTTCCGCGCCCGCCGGGCCTGGCCTGGCCGAATCCGGCTCCGCGGAATCCGGTCCCAAGAGCACGCCGTCGTCCAGCGACGCGGCTACCAGCCGCTCGCCGGCTCCGCGAATGAGAGCCACCTGGTAGCCGGTCTGCCACCAGTCCCAGGTTTTGGTTTTGGGATCGATGGCGAAGACCTGGTCGCTCGCCCGCGAGCTCACCAGGATGCGGCGGGTGGCGGCGTCGTAGCTCAGGTCGTCCACGTCGCGAAAGGGAAGGCGCTCAAACCACATCCACGACTTGCCCAGGTCCTGAGAAAAATAGACGCCCTCGCGCGCACCCAGCCACAGGGTGCCGTCGGGCGAAAAAAGCACCCTGTGAATGCGCGTAACCATGGTGGGCAAGCCCATGGGCCACCAGGTGAGGCCGCCATCGGCCGAAACCACCACGCCGTCCGATTGGGCGGCAACAATGGTGTTGCCGTTCACGGTCACGGAGGTGTAATCGCTTGCGCCCATCACCGGGCCGCCCTGCCAGGTTGCGCCCTGGTCGCGGCTGGTGAGCAGGCCCTCATCGGTGGAAGCGGCCCACACGCCGCCGGAAACATCGAGCGCGCTCACGCGGCCCTGGAGCTCGACCACCGGCGCCTTTTCTTTTTTCTCGACGTTTACCCGCTCGCCGCGGGCCTTTTCGACGGCGGTCCTGACGATCATGTTCGCGATCATGTTTTTCGGTTCCCAGGTCAGGGCGGCATCGCCGACGGCGGAAGCTCCGCCCGCGCCCGGGGTTGCGGCAGCGCCGGCAGGCGGATCGAGAACGGGCGGGGCGGCTGCCGGCGGATCGAGCACAAAGATGCCGTCATTGGTTCCCGCCACCACGGTGCCGTCCCTGGTCTCTGCCAGGGCAAACACGTCGCGGCCATCCAAGCCCTTGCCCACCTGCTCCCAGCTTGCGCCGTCATCGTTGGACTCAAACACGCCGCCGAAGTTCTTGTCGTTGACCACGCCCGCGTACAGGCGCCTGGGATCAACCGGGTCAACGAGCAGCGCCGCCACCTTGCGCTCGGAGAGGCCCCGGTTCGATTGTGCAAAGGTGACGCCGGCATCCTCGCTGGCGAGCACGCCGCCGCGGTCCGTGGCCAGCAGAACGTGCTTCGAATCGCGCGGATCGACATAGACGGCGTTTACAATCACGTCGGAATCCGTCATGCGCTTGAAGGTGTGGCCGCCGTTCCCGGTCTTATACAGGCCCTCGGTGGTACCGGCGTAGACCACTTCCCGGTTCTCCGGATCCTGCATCAGCGCCCGGGTTCTTCTGGCCTCCGTGGGAATGCCCTGAATCTTGCGAAAGAGCAGGCCGCCGTTTTCGCTCTTGTAAATGCCGCTGCAGGCGCTCAGGTAAACCGTGCGGGTGTGGCCGGGATCGACGATGATGGAAAACACGTCCGAGTCCACGATCAATCCCTGCTTGATGCTTCGCCAGCTCTTGCCGCCGTCCGTCGTCTTCCAGGGAAGGTGCCAGGTTCCCGCATACACAACGTCGGGATTCCCGGGGTCGACGGCCAGCGATTCTACCTCGTGAATCTCACGGTCGCCTTCGGGGCTGATCTGCTCCCAGGTGACGCCGGAGTCGGCGCTGCGGTAGACGCCTTTCAGCGTGCCCGCGTAGAGAATGTGCGGATCGGAGGGCGCCTGCGCCAGGGCGTGGATGGATTGCCCCGCGAGCCCGGCGGACTCAGCCCAGGTGTGCCCGCCGTCGTGGCTCACCCACAGGCCGCCAT
>DATJRT010000111.1:0-8141 GCA_035504495.1 Occallatibacter sp. | reverse complement strand
AGCAGCACATCCACCTGGTGAATGGCCTGGCTGATCAGCGCGCCGCCGCCCTCGCCGGCCCAGCTCCCTTTTACCGGCCGCGCATAGTATTCATCGGACCGGTACCACTTCACGTACGCATCTGCCTCGAGAATCCTGCCCAGTCTCCCCGCCTCAATCGCACGCTTCAGAAACAGAACCGAATCGTCAAAGCGATGCTGGCTCACCACGCCGAGCTGGATGCCCGCATCGTGCGCCACGGCAATCATGCGCGCGGCCGTCCCCAGGTCGACCGCCATCGGCTTCTGCACCAGCACGTGCTTGCCGTGCCGCGCGCCCAGCTCCACCGCGGCCAGCCGGTACCCCGGAAGTGTGCACACGTCGAGATAGTCAACGTCGGCGCGCCGCGCCAGCTCCTCCGGCGTGGCCACAAACGCCGCGCCCCACGCAGCCGCAAATTTCCGCCCGCGCTCCGCCGACGCGTTCGTGCAGGCCGTTACCTGGTAGCCGATGTTCCTGTAAGCCTGCGCGTGCTTGGCCGCTATCGCGCCCGTCCCCACAATGCCAACGCGCATTTGCCCTCAACTCCCCCGGTGGTCCATTTGCCGGAAATCCATTGGCCGCATCTCCGGAGTGCAGAACACGCATCAGCGCCGCATTCCCGCCGCGTCTCCATCGCTTTGCGCATCTCAGACTGCGGCAGCCGCCGGCCTGGCCGGCGGTCGCATCGCCGTGTGCCCCTTCGGCTGCTCAAATCGGTTTTGCCGGAACAGCACCTTGTGCAGCACCAGCGACGCGGCTCCGCGCAGCCGTGCCACATCGCCATCCATCGCCGCCACCACGCGCGGCGTGCGCGGGGTGAAGGACTTGGCGATCAGCCGGCTCTCGAGCACCGGGCAGATGCGCGGCCACAGCGCCGTGCAATCGCCCACAATGATGATCACCTCCGGGGCCAGGCCGGCCGCGAGCATCGTCAGTCCGCGCGCCAGGTACGTCGTCATCTTGTCGATCGAGCGCAGTGCGCGTACGTCGCCGCCCTTGGCCAGCGCCAGCAGCTCCTGGAACGAAGTCAGCGTGCTCTCCGGAACCAGCTCCTGGTAGTAGCGCAGGCCGGCGCGATTGGAGGCGAAGGTCTCCCAGCATCCCACGTTGCCGCAGCCGCAGATCGGACCCGGCTCTTCCAGCGGCATGTGCCCGAATTCTCCCGCCATGTCGTCGCGCCCCCGCACCAGACGCCCATCCACCATCAACCCCGTGCCGACTCCCTCTGACACCGACACCGCAATCATGTTCTGCGTGTCCACAAAATTGCCGAACCAGCGCTCCGCCAGCAGGCAGGCGTTGGCGGCATTTTCCATCTCCACCGGCGTTTCCAGCACCTTCTGTAGCTCGGCATGCAGATCGATCTGCGTCCAGGGTACGTTGGGCGAGAAGAGCAGCCGGTGCGTCTTCTGGTCCACGCGTCCTGAAACGCTCACGCCCACTCCCTGGAAGACGCGATCGCTCAGCGCTGTCCGCAGTGACCGCGCCGCCCTGGCAATATTCTGAATCGCCTTCTTCGTGTCCGCTCTCGATTCGCTCTGCGGTGAAAAGGCCAGCATGTCCCGGCTCAGGATCCTTCCATTGATATCCACCACCGCCAGGTTCGCGTGTTCGGGCCTTAGGTCGATGGCCAGGGTCACATGCTTGTCGTTCAGGGTCACATACACCGGCCTGCGTCCGCGCGGCAGCCGCCCCAGCGTACCCGGCAGCACCCAGCCTTCCTCGATAAGCTGGCTGGTAATGACGGATACCGTACTCGGCTGCAATCCCGTCAGGCGCGCCAGGTCGGCACGGCTCACCGGCTGGTGCAGGTGAATTGTGTGCAGAAGGATGTCGCGGTTGATCTCGCGCGCGGTTTCGCTCGAGGCCACACCACGCCGCGGCTCCGTCTTTGTGTTCGTCACGCGCACCTCAAGCCGATTTCCGCGATTCTCGCCTTCACTATACGCGACGGGGCGCGGCACAAAGAAGCGGTTTACGCCGCAGCGCCGTCTGCGCGGCGAAATCGGGTTCCAAAGAAAATGCGCGGCAACCCTGAAAGGCTGCCGCGCCCCATCGTCTGCTGATGCGCTTAAAAGTTGATGCGCCCGCTGAACTGCATCTGGCGCGAGCCCGCGTTGGTGCCGAAGGCCGCGACATTGAAGGCGTTGAAGTTGGTGATGTAACCAAAGTTGCCGTTGCCGTACGTGGTGTTGGGGGCATTGAGCCACGGATGGTTAAACACGTTGAAGGCCTCGAAGCGAAGCTGGAATTCGCTCTCGCGATAGATGTGGAAGTTCTTCACCAGGCTGGCGTTGGTCTGCGTGTTGCCCGGCCCTCGGAACTGGTTGCGGCCGGTATTCGGAATCACCGGCGCAGCCGCCGACTCGGTCGGGTTCGAGAAGATGGTCGGATCGAACCATGGCTTACCGCCGGATACGGGCGCACCAGCTTTCTGAGCATGACCGCCCAGTTGCTTATACGGACCGCTAATTTCGGCGTAAGTGGCGCCAAAGCCGGGCGCGAACCCGCCAATCGTGTTGCTGTTCGCGTTGATCGAGAACGGGAAGCCGCTGTAGTGGCTGAATTGCCCGCTCAATTCCCATCCGCCGATGATGTCGCCGGCCAGTCCGTGATTGATCCACATTTGGCCCGGCCCGAAGGGCAGAGTGTAGACGCCCCAAACCTGCAGGTTGTGCTTTTCGTCGAAACCTGCCGACCCGCGATTGAAGCGGTAAAACGCGGGGTAGTTGAACACCGTGCCGCCCGAACCCGAGCCGGCCCCGTTGTCCTCGTAGTCGATAGCGTGTGAGTAGGTGTAGACCACGCCGAGAGAGGCTTGCTTGCCCGCATTGTGCGTTAACTGCGTCTGCAGCGCGTTGTATCCCGAGCTCCAGAGCGGCATGTCAAACGTGATGCCGCCGGTGTTGTAGCAGGTCCCCTGCGCGGTGCCCGTGACCGTGGACGCGCACGGCGCTCCGATGTTGATGGTCTCGTTGGCGGTGAAGCTGCACGCCCCGGTATAGCCGGATGCGGGGCTGAACTGGCCGTTGGGCATGCAGGGCGAACTCGCGCTGGGGAAGTTCGCCGCGTTGAGATAGTTGATGTTCACTTGCTGGCGCACGAAGTGATCGCCCACATAGGCGACGGTGCCCACAAAGCCTGCCGGCATGGTCCGCTGCACCACCAGGTTCCAGCTTTCAATGTAGCCGCGGCGGAAGTTCTGCGGGACGGTATTCGTTGTACCGGCAACAGGCAGCGACGCGAATCCGCTTGAATAGTTGGGCGCCTGCTTGGCCGTGTTGGGGATGCCGTAGGTAAGGTTCATGGGCGCGTTACTGTTTGCCGGGTCGGCCGCGATCGTGAAGCTTCCCGTGCCTCCGTAGGACGGCGCCAGGTCTTCGGGGAATGAGTCGCGCAGGTAACGCATGGAATCCGGATCGGTGGTCAGGCCGAAACCGGTGCGGATCACCGTCTTCTCATTCAGGCGGTAGGCAATGCCGAAGCGAGGAACAATTTGTCCCCATCCCGCTCCGATGCCGGCGCTGCGCGGGTTGCCGTTGATGCCGCCGACTTCCACATTGGCCTTCTCAGGCAATCCAGGAATTAGAACGGACGCGCCGGTGTGATCGCGATACGGAGCCGGATAAACTTCATACCGGATTCCGTAAGTCAGCGTCAGCTTGGGAGTGACCGTCCAGGTGTCCTGCGCATACGTGCCATGCTCGGTCCAGCGGAGAGCGTTCGGATTGTAGACCTGCGAAGGATCGCCGATCGCCTGGCTCGTGCCGTTGTTGGGCAGTCCGAGAAGAAAGTCTGCGAGCGCGTTGTAGTTATCGATGCTGCACGAAGCGGTTGTGGCCGCCGCCGTGTTACCGCAGGTCATTCCGCCTTGGAAGGTGAATCCGCCGCGCGGCGTGTTGGGCTGGCCGCCGCTGGTCGGCTGGAAGTGGTTGAGGTCGAAGTGATAGTAGGTATAGCCGAACTTAAACGCGTGATGCCCATGCAGCCAGCTCAGGTTCACATCGCCCGTGAACTGGTTGTCGCGAAACTCAAACGGATTGGCGCCCTGGTTGTTGCCGAGGCCGGTGAACGCAGTCGAAATCGAGTTGGTTCCATTCGTCGGGCCAAAGTAGAAGCCTGGGATGCCATCATAATTCGGACCGGCTCCGTTCGTTCCTGGAATCTTAAGCGTGTTCACGCCGTAATCGCCCACGGCCAGGTCGAGCGTCGATTGCGCGTACGTCAAAAGGCGGGTAAAGCCAAAGTCCGCGTCCACCACCAGGTTGCTGGAGAACACATGGCTCATGCCCAGCCCCGCGTTCTGGCCGCGGCCGCCGATATTGCCCACTTGTCCACCGTCAGCCGCGGGACCGCCGGCGCAGGCGTTGCTGCCCGTGCACGGTGTATTGCCCAGGACCTGCGGATCGACGTCCGTGTACGGTGTAACGCCGTATTTGCCGTAAATCTGCGTATTCTCGTTGGGAATGTAGTCGATCTTCGTATCGGATGCGTTGCGGGTGTAAGCCACGGTCGACGTTGCCAGATAATCCTGGTACATCCCGTTGCTCAGCAGCGATGAATTCGGCGTGGCGATGGTCTTCGAAATCGCGAGAAGGTCCTTCATCATGATTCCGCCCGCAGTCGAAACTCTGGAGGCTGGAATCGTGTTGGCGCCGGTCCCGGTCTCTCCGTACTCCGCCGTGAAACTGGGCCGGCACTGATATTGCAAATACCCGTTCGTATACGAGGTATCCGGGCTTGGGCAGAGCGTGGGGTTGACAGTGCCCTCCCAGCCCGCAGCCTGCGGCTGCGGATCGTAGAGGGTGGCCACCCCAGCCGCCTCCGAGAAGTTGCCTTGGTTCATGTTCAGGTCGGGAACGGTCTCTAAAGCACTCGCCAACGTGCGCTGCGTAATACGGTCGAAGTTGGTGAAGAAGAACAGCTTCTTCCTGCCGGTCAGAATCTTGGGAATATAAACCGGCCCGCCGATGTTACCGCCGAACTCCTGGTTAATGTTCTTGGGGATGACTGGCTGGATCTGTGGCGTGTTGAGGTAAGCGCGCGCATTCAGCGCCGCATCCTGGTAATACCACCATCCACCGCCATGGAAGTCATGGCCGCCGCTCTTGGTAGTCACGCGAATCGATGCGCCGCCGGCCTGGCCCTGTTCGGCATTGAAGTCGTCTGTGGTCACGGTGACGCTTTCCACTGCGTCCGCGGGCGTCACATAGGCGATGAGGTAAGGCAGCCATCCGTAGTAGTCGATGGCGCCGTCGATGCGCGTGGTGTTGCCGTTATACGAGGTGCCGTTTACGTTCAACGACAGGGCGCGCGAGGGGTTGCCGCCAATCGAATTCTTTTCCTGTACCTGCGCGGCGCCGGGAATCCCCGTGTAGAGTTCTTCGTAATTGCGGCCCTTGGACGAGGTAATGGGCAGTTCCGAGATTTGCGTCTGGTTGATTTCGCTGTCGACCTCGGCCGTTTCGGTCTGCAACTCCGGCGGTGCCTCGGTCACCGTGATCTGCGTCGATACCGTCGCTGGCGACAGAGAGATATCCAACCGCACCACTTGGTTGACCGATACAGAGATGTTTTTCTGCGTGTATCCCGCAAAATTGCCCCCCTGCGCGATGGAAAGGGCATAAGTGCCGGGCAAGACGTCGAGGATGTCGTAAAGTCCATCACCGGCGGTCTTCTGTGTACGCACTTCACCCGTGGCCTGGTTGGTGATGGTCACGGTCACATTCGGAATCACCGCGCCGGTCTTGTCCGTCACCGTGCCGGTGATCGATCCGTACAGAACCTGCGCGGATGCGCCGCCTGTCGCCAGCAGCAGCCCGAGAAAGACAACTGCCGCGGTGATTATTCTGGTCACGCACGAATTCTCGCGCGCTTTGCTTCCTGGCCTTCCGTTCATCATACCCACCTCCGAGAATTGGGTAAGCTTAGCAAAATGCTTGTTTACCCCTCGTCGACTTCCTTCCGGTTCGCGAATTGGATTCGTCCCACGCAAACGGAAAGAACGCACAGCGCGCGTCGAGGAAGGGTGCTTTGTTTGTGTGCCGAACTATAGGAGCAAAAAAAGGCGCTTGTCAAGCAGTAAAAATCGCTTTAGTTGGAAGCAAAAACGATTTATTGCCTCGCTCCGGCTCTCGGCGTCGAGGATTTCTCTCATATAAGCTTATCTATTTCTTAGAGATAGATAAGAGTGTAAAAAATCTGTTGAAATCTTCGATACCTCGCCTCTTTTTGTAGACATTCCGAACTGAATTCCCTCCGCAACCCTGTTCTATTCAATCGGCAAACTCCTTCAAAGTCGAATCTGAAACACCGCAAGAGTGCCACGCACGCCCCCGCTGCCGCTACACTCTCTATCGAGGGTTTCTCACTGCCATGCTCTTCCGGTCGCGCCTTTTCCTGCTCGCTCTCTTCGGCCCCCCGATGCTTTCATCGATGCTCTCATCGACGCTTTCATCGACGCTTCCCTTGACGATTTCATTGACGCTCGCCTTGGCGCTTTCCGCCTGCGCCCGCGCGCAGGCCTCCGCAGTCCCGCCATCGCCGCAAAACCCAACCCTCGAGTATGTTGTCCTGCTCAGCCGTCATGGCGTGCGCTCGCCTCTCGGAGTTCCGGGCGCGCTCGACAAATACTCCGCCGCGCCCTGGCCGCGCTGGGAAGTCCTGCCCGGCATTCTCACCCCGCACGGCTATCAGTTGATGAAGCTCTTCGGCGCATGGGATCGCACGCAGTTCTCCTCCGAAGGATTGCTCGCCGCTACCGGCTGCGGCGACGCCGCGCACATGACCATCCTTGCGGACACCGATGAGCGCACCCGCGAAACCGGCAAAGCCCTTGCCGAAGGCATGATGCCCGGCTGCACCGTTCCCGTCCACGCCAAGATGGAGTTCCTGAACGACCCGCTCTTCCGCTCCCTCGAAGCCGGCGTGGGACGTCCGGACTACGCGCTGGCAACCGCGGCCATCGCCGGGCGCATCGGCGGCGATCCCAACAACCTCACCGCTGCCTTCCACGCCCAACTGGCCGCGCTCGATCGCGTGCTCGCCGGCTGCGGCCATGCCCAATCCTCCGGCCGCAAGCGCGCCTCCATCTTCGACGTTCCCGCCGCTCTGGCTCCCGGCAACGGCGACCGTCCCGCCTCTCTGCGCGGACCGCTCCCAACCGCCGCGCCCATGGTTGAGGATTTCCTGCTGGAATACGCTGACGGCAAGAGCGACGCCGACGTAGGCTGGGGCTGCGTGGATGGTCCCACCCTGCGCTCCCTCATGCAAATCGACACCGCGGCCTGGGAGTACGGCACGCGCACCCGTGCCATCGCCCGCATGAAGGCCTCGAATCTCCTCTTCCATATCCAGAAGAGCATCGAGCAAAAGGTCGCCGGCAAACCTGTCTCCGGCGCTTTGGGCGCGCCCGGCGACCGTTTGCTTATTCTCGTCGGCCATGACACCAATATCGCCACCGTGGCCGGCGCGCTCGGCATCGACTGGATCGTCGACGGCCGCGTCGACGACACCCCTCCCGGCGGCGCGCTGCTCTTCGAGCTATGGCGTCCGCGCAACGGCGGCGAACCCTTCGTGCGCCTCGAATATATTGCTCAAACCCTCGAGCAGATGCGCCAGGCGCAGCCGCTCACGCCCTCCAACCCGCCCGATCAAGAGCCCATCTTTGTCCCCGGCTGCAGTGGTTCGGCGCCGGAGGTGGGCATGGCCTGCTCGCTCGATAGTTTTCAGGCGGCGATGAGCGCAGCCATCGATCCCGCCTACGTGCGCCCCGAGCAGTGATCTCTTCAGCGCGCAAGTCGCCACAAATCGCGGCAGGGCGCTATCATCGTCTGCGTGCAAACGGCACGCTCGCCCAGAACCCTTTTGAAGGATTAGCCTATGCTTCGCTTTTTCCGGCTCGCCATCTTCGCTTCGCTCGTCTCTGCTCTCATCCTCCCCGCGGCGGCCCAGCAGGACTACTTCAGCAACTGGCCTCCGGGCGATTCGCCGCAGGAGATCGGCAAGCGCGTGGCCGAGCACTTCGTCTCCAGCCCCCACCAGGGCGCCAAGACCATCGAATACAGTGAGGACGGCACCTGGTATGGCGCGCTCACCTTTGCCCAGCTCACCCACGACGA
>DATJRT010000110.1:0-6510 GCA_035504495.1 Occallatibacter sp. | reverse complement strand
CATCGACGCCGATTACCCCTCGAATGTCGGCCAGTGTCCAGCGATCTGCGTGTAAGCCAGAGCGCATTTGTCGACTTGAGGGCCTATCGGAAATCGACGGTCCCGGAGCGAAGAGGCATCCGAAACGGTCAGAGACGCGTTCCTCCAGGATTTGTTTGCCGGTCTTCGTCCCATCCAAACACTCAAGTCTCCCTGTCCCCGTGGCCGTGCGGATTCATTTCGTCGTGAGAATCCCCCGGACGGTTGAGCGGCATTTGTCCCACCGGCGGGGCGGCATGATATCGGAACTCAAGGCTGCACAAAAGGCGTCCCTGCCTGCCAACGCGCCTGAGCAGGCAGGCCGGAGCATGTCCCGCCGCAACCTGCCGGGCCGTTCTGAATTTGCTCAGAGCCAGTGGGCGTCACCCATGGCCACGTATAGCCGCTGCCGCCGGTGAAGAACGCAGGCTCGCTCGACAGATAAAACGAGTTTGGAAGCGCAACCGGCGAGCCCTGCCAGGTGACGGCGTCGTCAAGATAGTCGTAGTTGCCGTTGATCAGAATGTACGAGCCTGATTTTCCGTCCAGATAAGGATCCTGGCCACCGTTGCCGCCGCTCCAGCCGAGCATGAAGATGCGGGATGCGGTGAAGTCTCCGCTGTACGTCCAACCATTCGCCGCAGTCGACTTTCCCGCGGTCCCCAGCACGTTGCCCACATAAGCGAACCAATAGTTGTATCCCATGGGCCCGGCCGCGCGCAGGGGGCCGGGTGTTTGTTGCACGCAGGAAGCCAGTCCCGAGGGGCAATAATAGCCGTTCCCTGTAAAGTCATCCACAAGCCCGCCAACGCTGGGGTCGGTAAAGGGAGTCCTGAATCCAGAGCCCAGGTTCCGGAAAAATGTGATGTACATCGAGTTGCCATGCGTGTTGTCGTTATCCAGGTTGTCACCCCAGTTTCCCTCAAACAGAACGTGGTGCGGGCCCGAATAATGGCTCGCGTTGATCCCCATGTCGAGCCAATAGTCGCCAATGCCCGACTCGGCATCGTACATCGTGTCATCGATGTAGTTATAGGAAACAACCGAACCTGCGCCGCCTGCTCTGGCCACCATTCCTTTCCCGGCGAAGTTGGTGATGCTGTTTGTGATCAGCATTTCGGTCGAGGCACTATCCAGAGATAATGGATACTCGCCGCCGTTGTTGACGGAGTCCCAGCAATGGTGAACGTAAACCGTGTTCAGCTCGCTGCGAGCCGAGTAGGACATACTGATTCCGCCGCCGTACCAGTCTCCGACCTCGGTATTCTTCACCCAGCAATTGACACAGAGTTCCATCTCCAGGCCCCCCTCCGGAGCGCGGAGAAGAGAGATGTTCTCCACGCCGGCTTGCTGGAGCATGGCAATAGGCGATCCAATTCCTGAATTGTTCCCATAAAGATGGGCGTAGACCTGCGCGTTATGGCCTCCGCTTTGCCGGAAGGCGATGGTGAGCGGATCGTCGAAGGTCAGGGTGCAGTTGGTTCCCGGGCATGGACCGGCGCCGATGGAAGCGATCTTGTGCAATTCGGCGGTCGGCCGATCGCAATAGGAATACCAACAGCCGGTTGAGTTGGCTTGATAGGGATATTCGGTGCTGCCAAAATCCCAGGAATTGTCTTCCGCCTTCGACCACAGGATGCGTCCGGTCGCCGGGCTGCCGGATGGGCTGAGCCAGTCCGGAGCGGCCCACACGGACCCATTGCCCGTCCACTGATTCATAGGATCAGCGACCCATCCGGCGCCAGACGCCTCATCGATCAAAACCCACGACCCAACCGTGAACCCGCTTGTGCCGGTGACTTGAATCGTGGTTTGGCCCTGAGCGGCGTCAGCGGAGAGAGGCGTCGCGCCGCAGCCCGTGCCGAGGTTTGCGCCAACGTTGCCGCATGTCTCCCAACTGTAGTTGTAGTCAGGCAAAACCGGCGCCACCAAGACCTCCGGCTGACCACCATTCGGGCAGGCTACTTCATCCGACGTACTCGTGCCGCACATTCCACCTGTGTAGGCGAGAGCGCCATCGATCACGCTGATGGAGGTCTGGCAGTACGGCGAACTGGTGCCGCTGCAGGCACCTGTTCCGCGCAAAGTAATCCCCGTCGAAATGTTGATGGGCAGATCGGCTAGATGAACGCTGAATGCGCCCGCTGCAAGCTGGACCACCTCGCCGGCCGGACAATTGTTGATCGCGTTCTGGATGTTGGTGAAGTCGTCCTGCCCTCCACCGAGCGGATTGACCGTCGCGCAATTCGCCGTCCGCTCCGGAATGCCGCCAATCGACGCCAGGCCGGCGTTCTTCCAGTTCGCATAAGCGTCGTTGTAAGACGGCAGCACGCCGCTGGTCGGGTCGCTGCCGCTCGATGCATTGACCGTGAAGCTCTGGCTTACGGGCGTGGCCGCTGCATATTGCGAGTTGCCTGCCTGCGTTGCCTGAATGGTGCACGTACCGGCGGTCGCGAAAGTTGCGGTTGTGCCGCTGACCGTACAAACGCTGCTCGTCTGCGAGGCGAAGGTCACCGTCAGCGCGGAGCTCGCAGTCGCAACCAGCGTCAACGGCGTGCCCACGGTCTGACCGCCGGGATTGTTGAAGGTGATGGTCTGGGACTCACCATTGACTGTGAAGCTCTGCGTGACCGGAACGGCCGCCGCCCAGGTCGCATTGCCAGCCTGCGTGGCCTGGATGGAGCAGGTCCCGGTCGCCAGCAGTGTCACGGTCGCGCCGCTCACCGAGCAGACGCCGGCGGTCTGCGTAGCCAATGACACCGGCAGCCCGGAACTGGCCGTGGCCGCCAGAGCCGGAACCGCAATACCGATGGTCTGGGTGCCGGGATTGGTGAATGTGATCGATTGCGATTTTCCGCTGACGGCGACATCCTGGACCGCATCCGCTTCCTGATATTGGCTGTTGCCGGCCTGCACGGCTTCAAGCGTGCACGTGCCTGAAGCGATCATCGTGGCCGTGCTCCCGCTTACGGTGCAGATCGAAGGTGTATCGGACGCAAAGGAGACCGCCAGACCGGAGCTGGCCGTCGCCGAAAGCGCCACTGCAGCCCCCACGGTCTGTGCGCCTAACGCCACAAAGCTGATGGTCTGGGCGGCTGGGCCGCCTCCCTGTCCGGAGTGGCTGCCGCCGATCGCACCGGTACATCCGGCCGCAAGCGTCAAAACTGAAGCGGAAAGCACAAGCGCGCCGCGGCGCCCCGTCACCTTGAACCGATGCATGCATTCTCCTCGTGACGAATCGTCCTCCGAAAACGCTAGTTCCCGGCCGAATCGGTGATCGGCTCACCTCGGGTTAGGCAATACAGGAACCCGTGCGCCGCTCTCTGGAAGCGCAGTTTTGCCAAGCCAAGTGCCAGTGACAACAAGTGCTTAGCAGAAGCTTAGACCTCTCGCCGCCGGACTTTCAACGAAATGGGTAGCGAGCAACATTCCTCGCGCGTGACTAAAGTGACCCATTTGTAGAAAGGGGCCCGCAACCGGAGCTTGGGCTGGGTGAGTGACTTGGCGATTCGGCGTCAATCCAGATACATCCCTGCTGTGAGCGGCGTTTATGGGGACTCATCATTGCGATTCTGTCTAAGGCTCACTCCATGAGCGCTTTGCCTTTTTACTCATCGGCGGGCAATCGTCGTTACTGAGAACGTGCCTTTGCGGGCTGTTGAGACTCTTTCCTTGACTCCGCGCAGACTGCACGTATAGCCTCCCAGCACTGCCGTCGTCTGTCAGCGGGCCCCCCAGCAGCAGCATGGCCGCGGTCAAATTCGATATCAGCCGGAGTTAAAATGACCAGCAATCGGCCTCGACTCTTCTATGGGTGGCTGATTGTCTTCGTCAGTGCCGTCGGCCTCTTTCTCGGCGCGCCCCTCGCCGTCTTCTCCTTCAGCGTATTTTTCAAATCGTTGGTAGCGGACTTTCACGCCAGCCGCGCAGCCGTTTCATTCGCCTTTTCCATCTTCAACGTTGTGGGTGCGCTATGGCTTCCCGGCACCGGTATGCTTATTGATCGATTCGGGGCGAAGCGCGTCATCCTGCTGTCCACCCTCCTCTTCAGCCTGACCTTATGCTCCGCATTGTGGGTGGGCAGCGGCTTGTGGCAGCTTTATCTTTTCTTCGCACTGCTGGGAATTGCAATGTCCAGTGGCCCCGCGCCAGTTCCTTACGGAGTCGTGATTTCACACTGGTTCGATCGCCATCGGGGACTAGCGCTGGGACTGTCCATGATGGGGATAGGCATTGGCTCCATCGTGGTTCCAATGCTCGCCGAGCGCCTCATCGCCATGTTCGGCTGGCGCATGGCGTTTGCGATCTTCGGAGCGGCCGTCCTGCTGATCCCGCTTCCGACGATAGCTGCTTTGCTGCAAGACGACCCCGCAGAACGTGCTCTCCAGGCGGACGGAGACGCGAAAATTCCAGATTCATCTCTCCCGCAGCATGAAATGCAGGGTTTGAGCTGGCACGAAATCTGGCATCATCCAACATTCTGGATCCTGATCTGCGTCTTCTCCCTCGCAGGCGCGGGCGTGCATGGGGCCGTCCTTCATATGTCGGCGATTTTTACGGATCGAGGCGTCACCGCAGAGCGCGCCGCCATAGCGACTTCGATTGTCGGAGCCGGCGCGCTTTCGGGCCGTCTCGCCTCCGGATTCCTTCTGGACCACATCTTTGCCCCCCGGGTTGCGATTCTCTTTTATGGAGCAACGGCTCTGGGCATGGCTATCTTGTCCGCCGGAAATATCGGAAACGCCGCGCTCGCTGCCTCGTTTCTCGTCGGCCTCGGCATGGGAGCAGAGGTCGAGACCATGGGTTACATGATGAGCCGATATTTCGGCCTGCGCGCCTTCGGCACCGCCTATGGGTATGCCTTCGGCTCCTTTATGCTCGCAGGAGCGGCGGGCGTATTCCTCATGGGTGCAGGATACGACCGCTTTCATTCCTACGCTGTCCCGCTCGCAGGCTTCTGCGGAGCCATGTTGCTTACGCTGATCCTGCTCACCCGTCTTGGGCCATACCAGTACGGAGTCGAAGCTAAAGCAAACCCGCCGATCAAGCCCCTGGAAGTGCCGAACAACGCATAAACTGGCGACGGCGTGCACGCTCCACATCTCTGCTCCCTTGTTGTTCAAACCTCACAGAACCAGGAGTATCCATGGCCGAGCAAGTCGCTTCCAGCTCTCTTCCGGCAATACTCTTGCGCGCAAGAGACGGGCTCATCCTTCATCAAACGCTGTACGTCGCAGCCAGATTAGGCTTGGCCGACCAACTCGATGGGGGCTGGCGCTCCGCCACCGAACTCGCCCGGCAGTTAGAAGTGAACCAGGACGCGCTCTACCGCACCCTGCGTTTGTTGGCGAGCCAGGGCATCTTCGAAGAGAACAACGCTCATTGCTTCAGAAACAATGAAGTCTCCAATTTCCTGCGAACCGGCGTTCCCGGTTCCGTTCGGTCTCTCTTCATCTTCTGGGGGAGCGACTTCCATTACCCCAGTTTCGGCCAGATCATGCACAGCATTCAAACAGGAGAGTCATCGCGCACCTTGCTCTCCGGCACCAATGGTTTCGAACATCTTCGCAGAGATCCCGAACAGGCCCGCATCTTTGACGACGCCATGACAAACATGTCCCAGCTCGTCAGTCCCGCGATCGCCGCGGCCTACGACTACGCAGCCTGGGGAAGCCTCATGGACGTAGGCGGCGGCAACGGCATTCTCCTTTCGCATATTCTCCGCTGCCATCCCGGGCTGCGCGGCGTGCTCGCAGACCAGGAGCACGTACTCGCCCGCGCCCGCGAACACGGATACCTGGGCGGCGATCTCGCCGCGCGCACCACCATGGAGCCCTGCAACTTCTTCGAGCACGTCCCGCCGGGCTGCAGAGCGTACCTCATGAAAAGCGTGATTCACGACTGGGACGATGACCAGGCGCGGACCATTCTCTCCAATTGCCGCAAAGCGATTCCCGCAGACGGCGTGCTTCTCCTGGTAGAGTGGGAGCTCTTCGGCGAAAATGTTCCTTCACAAGGCAAATTCATTGACATCGTTATGCTCATTTTGACAGGAGGCCGCGAGCGCTCCGTGGACGAGTATCGCGAACTCCTGGCTAGCACCGGCTTTCGACTCAGCAAAGTTGTCCCCACCGCCGCGCAATTTGCAGTGATTGAAGCGTTTCCCGTCTAGTGGAAATTGACGATCCGGAATGAGCCCTGCAGCGCTCACGGCGCAGAGAACGTGCCTGGATTCATCGAGGAGCCGATACCCGCCCAGCCGGCACTCCCACATTGTCCGCCGATCCGCCGTTGGCGGGGATTGAAGTGCTGGGCGCAAGCATTGCGAGTGCGCAGGTCTGCTCGTCCGGTATGAAGCTGTAGTTGCCGCTGACGGCGTCGCCGATCAGGAGGCGCCCGTGCACCTGGTACGGCGCGCTGCTGCCCGGATCGAGCGTGTTATCCGGCCGGATCGCGAGGTTGAGCGGATGATCCTGCACATCTATTTTCACG
>DATJRT010000109.1:0-11877 GCA_035504495.1 Occallatibacter sp. | reverse complement strand
CGCGATCTCATTGAAGAGATTCTGGTGCTGATCGATCCCGTCGTCGACGAGCTCGAAAGCCGCGAAGCCGTTGCCGGCATCCGCACCATCCTCAAAACCGGTACCGGCGCTGACCGCCAGCTTAAAGTCTTCGAAGAAACCAAGGGCGACCTCAAGGCGGTTGTCGATTACATGGCCAAGGAGACGCGGGCCGGACTTTGAGTTTCATCCCGCTGCGTTTTCAATTAACCTGATAGGATGCTCCGGCCCCGCCTGGCCCTTTTTTGAAGGAGCACCATAACTGCCGCAATGAAGGCAACCGCCGCCCATCTGCTAGCCCTCGATCACCCCCCTGAATTTGTCCAGGGCGCGCGCTCAGCCGTCTTCACCTGCCTGCGGATCTCGCCCGACGAAAAGGTCACGCTTATCGCCGACCGCGCCACCGAGCCCATCGCCGCCTCGCTCGCGGCGCAACTGGCCGCGCGCGGCTGCGCCTGGAACGCCTTCCTCCTCGAAGATCTCGCCCCGCGCCCGCTCACTTCCATGCCCGCGCCCGTACTCGCCGACATGGAGTCCTCGCAGGTCTCCATCTTCGCCGTCCAGGTGCAGCCCAATGAGCTCGGCTCGCGCATGCAGATGACCGACGTGGTCAATCGCCGCCACATGCGCCACGCGCACATGGTCAACATCACGCCCGAAATCATGTGCCAGGGCATGCGCGCCGACTACGAACTCGTCGACCGGCTCTCGCAGAAGGTTCTCGACCGCGTCCGCCGGGCCACGCGCATACGGGCAACCACCGCGGCCGGCACCAACATCGTCGCCGAGATGAACCCCGCCTACAAATGGTTCAAGACCTCCGGCATCATCTCGCCGGAGAAATGGGGCAACCTGCCCGGCGGCGAGTGCTTCACCGCGCCCGGCGAAGTGAACGGCACCTTCGTCGTCGATGGCGTCGTGGGCGACTGGCTCTGCGCGCGCTACGGATTGCTCGAGTCCACGCCCCTCACCATCGAGGTCTCCGCGAACCGCATTACGCACTGCGCAAGCGCCAACAAGCAGCTCGAAGCCGACTTCTGGACCTACACCCACACCGACGAAAACTCCGATCGCGTGGGCGAGTTCGCCATCGGCACCAATCTCGGCGTCGACCGCGTCATCGGCAACATTCTCCAGGACGAGAAATTTCCCGGCATCCACATCGCCTTCGGCAATCCCTACGGCGAGCACACCGGCGCGCCCTGGCGATCCGGCACCCACATTGACGTGGTCGGCCTTGGCTTCAATATCTGGCTCGAAACGGGCGCGGGTCCCGATCGGGTAACGGAACAGATCATGCGCGATGGCCGCTTCCTCATCGCCGCCTGAGACGCCCTGGCCGCTCACCGCCTCGGCTGCAGTTTTTGCATCAGCGCCGTTGCGCATTCATCTAAGCTGGAGGTATGAGCGTGACGCCTTCCCTCGCCCTCCGCACCCTCGGCAACTCCGATATGCAGCTCACCCCCATCGGCTTCGGCGCCTGGGCCATCGGCGGCGCCGACTGGCAGTTTGCCTGGGGACCGCAGGACGACAACGACTCGATCGCTGCCATTCATCGCGCGCTTTCGCTCGGCGTCAACTGGATTGACACCGCCGCCATCTACGGCCTCGGCCACTCAGAAGAAGTGGTGGCGCGCGCCGTGAAAGGCTCCGGCAAGAAACCGTACATCTTCACCAAGTGCTCCCGCCGCTGGCATGCCGATGGCTCGATCTACAGCGCGCTCCAACCCGACTCGCTTGGGGAAGAGCTCGAAGGCTCGCTGCGCCGGCTCGGAGTTGAGACCATCGACCTTTATCAGATTCACTGGCCTAATCCCGAGCAAGAGATCGAAGCGGCGTGGGAAACGCTGGCGCGCTTTCGCCGGCAAGGCAAGATCCGCTGGATCGGCGTCTCCAACTTTTCCGCCGGGCAGATGCAGCGCGTCCAGCACATCGCGCCCATCACCAGCCTGCAGCCGCCCTACTCCATGCTGCGCCGCGCAGTGGAGGAAACCGTGTTGCCCTTTGCGCAGGCCAACGGCATCGGCGTCATCAATTATTCGCCCATGGTCTCCGGCCTGCTCACCGGCCAGATGACGGCGGAGCGCGCGGCCTCGCTCCCGCAGAACGACTGGCGCCGCAACAACATCGAGTTCACGGAGCCGCGCCTCGGCCGCAACCTGCGCCTCGTCGACCTGCTGCGCGAAATCGGCAGCGGCCACGGCGTCCCGCCGGGCGTGGTCGCCGTGGCCTGGACCCTCCACAACCCCGCTATCACTGCCGCCATCGTCGGCGGCCGCAGTGCAAGACAGGTAGAGGGGCTCGCGCCCGCGCTTGAGTTCCGGCTCACGGAAGACGAATTCGCCCGCATCGATCAATTTCTTCAGGCCAATCCCGTCTGAGGGCAGGGAAGCGTCAAGGTACAGTTTCAGCGCCCAGTTTCATGGCAAACAAAAACCCCTGGCTTGGCGCCAGGGGTGGTTGTGTCTTGAAGCTTCGGCAGCCTTACATCGCCGCCACAAAACTTGGAACCATCACCGCAGCGTGATCTTGGATCAGCTGCGTCATGCGGGCGGCCATTCCGGTGTATATCGATGCCGCGCGGAATGCGTTGATGCGAACGCCTTCACTCGCCTGCGTGAAGCCATACTGGCAGAGAGCCATCAGCACGCATACGCGAATCTGCATGGCGTCGCTGTGCAGCGTCTCGATCAGCAGCCGGTCCACGCCTTCGCAGTGCTTGGACGCGTAGTCGGCCATCTGCAGCAGCACGCGCGCGTTCTGGTACATCACCCACAGGCCTTTCGGGCCTTCCATGCGCTTCCAGGCATCCTCGGGAGTTGCGCTCAGGCCCTCTTTCCAGAGGAACTGATCGCTAAGCTCGCGCGCGCTCCAATCGGGACGCAGGCGAGCCAGTAGAGTCTCCCAGGTTTCCGCATTGCGGCGGCGTACACTCAACCGCCAGCGACCAAGGACAAGCGCAGTTGCTACGATAGCTACAATTTGAATCAACGGCAGAATCATCGGTGCGATCCTTTATTACCGTGTTCAGGTGACTACCGGGGCAGTCACCAGGGCCCGTTCAGCATTTCGGTTACGTATTACTATACCCGGATTCTTCCTGATTTCTCTACAACATTCTTCAAAATCGAATCCACTTTTGTGTCAAAACCGGCCAATCGAGAGGACAATGGACTAAAGTAACCCCAGCGGAATAAGTTCTTTCCCTTCCAGCGTCTCATGGCCTGTTGTCCTTGCGCCCCGAAGAAACCGAATCCGACGCGGCCAGGCGCATGGACCGTGCAGCCCCGGCCACGGCGAGCAAGACGCTCTGCATCTGCGGGCTGAACTCGCGCCGCTTGGCATCGCTGTGCGCAAAGCTGAAACTCCAGTAGATCAGGCTGCAAAGGTTTGCCCCCAACACAAAATAATCGACCATCCTGTACTGCGGTCCAGCCACCTGGTGCGAGTGCACCATGGTCGCTGTCAGCGAAACCAGCGAATAGAACCCGAGTCCGGTGGCCACCTGCAGCTCGCGGTCCTTCCAGCCAATGGAGAGCAGTTGGCTGCACCCGGCCAGCGCCAGGAAAAAGAGAACGCGCAGAATCGAATCGGTCTGTTGAAGACGGCCCAGCAACTGCCATTGATGGGGAAGATGGGCAAAAGCGGAGGCCCCGGCGAAAGGCCAGATGGCCATACCAGCAATGGCGATGAGAACGCCCAGCAGAAAGGCTGTCGCAGGTGGAAGCGTTTTCCGGTAGGGCCGGAAGATCGACCACGTCAGTTCCACCAGTACGCAGAACTGCAACGCGCCATCCAGCACGCTTTCGTAGAAATACGTGTGAAGAGCCTGCTGCGCCCAATAGCGCAGCACAAAGAAGTAAAGGACACTTCCCGCCAGGCATTCCAGGCTATAGATGAAGAAGAAGGGAAACGAGCGCCACACACGCCGGTAAATCAGCAGAACGACCAGGATCGCCTCTGCCACATTACCGGCCAGAAATACCGCTGTCTCCACGCTCACTTCAGCCTCTTACGCGCATATGCACACAATCATAGCTCGTTTATCGGCGGATCGGCTGAGAGCGACCTACAACGAACGGGGAAACCGTTCAACACTAGCCAACGTGGCTGCCGCTCATGCCCGGAGGAAACGGTGGCAGCGGATTGGCCGGCGACGTCATCGCCATTCCCGGAGGAAACGGCGGCAGCGGGTTGGCCGGCGACGTCATTGCCATTCCCGGAGGAAACGGCGGCAACGGGTTAGCCGGTGACGTCAGCGCCACATGCACGCTCAATCCCGGAGGGAACGGCGGCAACGGGTTGGCCGGCGATGCCATTGCTTGAGAAAGGCCCAGGATAGCCAAAACTGCAATCAGCAGGAAGCTGCGTAACTTTGTTTTTGTGTTCATGATGTAATCCTCAGAAAAAATGCTTGCGACGTCAGACTACCCTAAACAGGGTATGCCTCTACCACGAAAGTACTATACATCCAAAATTTCATTTGAACAGCATTTTTGTTGCCTCAAATGGAATTAATTTGCAGAAATTCAGGGCAGTTTCACCATTTCTTCGCCTGCACCGCTCCGGGCTCCCGCACTGGCCGGCACTTTTTGCCTTCCGGAATATCATTGGTCAATAGGTTTCAAGAGGTTTCAAGATTGCCGCCCCTTCGGTCGACAGATCTTTTCCCCGGAATTTCGCTGTGGGACAGACTCTTTGTGATACCTGAACTCTTGTGATCCCTGCCTTCCGCAATGCGTTCAATACCCGCTTTCAGCAGGCGGACTATGCCCAGCTGCTGGCGCTGCTCGAGGCGCAATGCGGCGTCAAAGTCGAGTTCCGCGTGGCCGAGACGCCCATCTTCGTGCCCCGGGAGCTGCTCGAGGAGATGGCAAATGCGGGAGCGCAGCTCACCCAGGCGCTGCTTGGCGATGCCGAATACCTGGCTGCGGCGCGCAACGCCATTCCGCACGGATTCCGCGCGGCGGATGAGACCGCGCATCCGCATTTTCTTACCGCGGACTTCTCGCTCGTCCGCGATGCCGGCGGCGCTCTGGCTCCGCGTCTGGTGGAGATGCAGGCATTCCCCTCGGTCTACGCCTACCAGGCTGTCCTCTGCTCCGCTTATCGCAGCGTCTTTGCGCTCGACGGCTCCCTGCGCGTCTTTCTTGGCGGATTGACCGAAGAGGATTACTGGGCCCTCTTGCGCAAGACGATCGTAGGGAATTGCGATCCGGAAAACGTGATTCTCTCCGAGCTCGATCCTCTGCATCAGAAGACGCGGCCCGATTTCGAAGTCACCGCGCGGCGTCTGGGCATCGCTGTTGTCGATATCCGTTCCATTGAGGCCGCCGGCAACCGGCTGCATTATCGCGGGCCCTCCGGCCGGCTCACCCCCATTCGCCGCATCTATAACCGCGCCATCGCCGACGAGCTGATCGCGCGCAGCGTCCAGCTTCCCTTCGATTGGACCCGCTCCTGGGAAGTCGAGTGGGCGGGCCATCCCAATTGGTATTTCCTCATCAGTAAATTTTCAATTCCCTGGCTTTGGGGTGACCGGCGCGCGCGCGCGCCGCATCTCTCCGCCGTGGTCCCTCCGGCCGTGTTTCTCAGCGATTTTCTTCGCGGCCCGGGCCGCGAAGCGCTCGCGCAAGCCGGCGTGCCGCTGCCCCGGCAGACCACCTCCGCAACTGCGCTCAACGGCGTCCTGCTCAAGCCGCTCTTCTCTTTCGCCGGAAAAGGAATTGTCTTCGACCCTGCGCAGGCTGATCTGGAAGAGATTCCTTTCGCTCGCCGTGGAGACTTCCTGCTGCAGCAGCGGATGCACTTCGTGCCCACCATCGAGACTCCCAGCGGACCCACGCAGGCTGAGATCCGCATCCTCTATCTTTGGCCCGACGGCGGCCGCCTCACTCCCGCGCTCGCGCTGGTCCGCCTTGGCCGCGGCAAAATGATGGGCGTTGACCACAATCGCAACCAGGCGTTTGTCGGCGCCTCGGCTGCCTTTTTTCCGGCTTCTGAATCCCTGGGTGCGCGATCTTAGAAATTCCAAAAATCCATCGAAACAAAAGGGATGAAGTGCCCTGCATAGTTACTCGCCGGGAAACTTTGGTGCCGTTTTTCACACAGATAAAATCCGCTAGAGTGGCGCAGATAGCCGATACTGAATTCCGGGTGCGCTCCATGAAGTTTGTGAATGCCGCTTTTTCTCCTTCCGTACAAGAGCCGGACTCCCCGACGGCGCGCCAGGAAGTTCGATGTGCTGTGCGTTTCCCTCTGACTCTGCCCGTGGTGGTGGAGACGGCTGCCGGGGGCGTGCCCGCGCTCACCAAGAATGTCTCCTCCAACGGCGTGCTCTTTGAGCTCGACCACGTTCTTTCCGTGGGCGTCGACATCCATTTCGACCTCCGCATGCCACGTACGGTTCTGGGCACTCCCCACGATGTGCTAGTTCATTGCACCGGACGTGTGGTACGCTGCTCCTTAAGCCAAGACCTGCATCTTGCTGCCGCCACCATCGATGAGTACCAGTTTGCGGAGCAGTGAGACAAAAGGGTTCTTTGGCGCCAGCCAACTATGGATTTCCTGGACGAAGCTCCTGAGGGCGAAGTACTTGACACGGTAAAGCCGGGGACAATCCGCATCATCCTTGCGGATTCCCAGGCAATTTACCGCGTTGGTATTCGCAAAGTTTTTGCGTTGGAAGACGATCTTCGCGTGGTGGCCCAGGCCGACTCGCTTGACAGCTTGCGCGCGGCCATCGAGCGCTACCCCACCGACGTGGTCCTCCTCGAAGGCGGCCTTCTCGCCGGCACCACCAACGTCATCCCCGAGCTTTTGCGCCTGGCCCCCGACGTCAAGCTCATTGTGCAGGCGGTCGCGGCCGACGAGAGCCATACCGTGGAACTCTACCGGCGCGGCGTGCGCGGCATCGTCAACCGCTCCATCTCGCCCGATCTTCTTGTCCGCTGCGTGCGCCGCATCGCCGCCGGGGAAACCTGGATCGACAACCAGTCGGTCAACTGGGTCATCGAGGCTTATCGCGCCCAGGCCGCCGCGCTGGTGAGCCCGCGCAGCCAGCCGCGCCTCTCGCCCAAGGAACTGGCCATCATCACCTGCATCACCCAGGGCAAGCGCAACAAGGAGATCGCCTTCCAGCTCGGCACCACCGAGCAGGTGATCAAGAACTATCTGCGCAAGATCTACGACAAGCTCGGCGTCTCCGACCGCCTCGAGCTCGCCCTCTACTGCCTGCACAACAAGATCATCCAGACCGACGTGGATGAGGAATTGGTGGCGCAGAAGATCGTCACCAGCTGATTCTCCTCAAGCGCCGGCGGCCCGGTTTTGCGTGAGCCAGCCAAAGCGCGATTGCAGTGCCCCTTGTCTCTGCAATCGGGGAGGGGAGCCCTCAACAGGACAAGACCTGTTTCGAGACCGGGGCCGCGCGAATGAGGAACCTCAAAGCCGCGGGACAATCCTCAATTCGATTTGATCTTGGTCATCAGCAGCTCGGTGATGGTGTCGTAATTCGACTTTTGAAAACCGCCGATGGTCGCTGCTCCCAGCAGCTCCGCGATAATGGCCTCGGTCAGCGCGCACTTGCAATACATGAAGTGGCAGGCCATCCACCGCGCGGCCCGCTCGCGGCTCACGCCCAGCGTGCCCTGGCTGTACTTATAGACTTTTCTGCCGATCGCGTAGGCGGTGGTCAGCACTGACCCCACCCCGACCACCGCGCCCACTGACTTGGTGACGAGCTTGGCCCGCTTCTGCTGCCAGATATAGGGCAGCACCAGGTGTCCCACCAGGTCGTGCGCCTTTGAGTCGGCAGGGGTAAGCTTGCGCAGGTACGGCTTCTCCGGATAGATCCGCTCGCACCGCGTGTAGCTCGCCAGGTTCTCGTAGATCTTTGCCAGCCCTTCCATGTGCTCGCTGGTCTTGTACGCCGAAACTCCCGACTTCACCGCCGAACCAATCGACAGCGCGCCGGCCGCCACCAGCAGCCCGATTCCCGTTGCGCTGCCCACCGCCGCGCCCGCCGTCAAGGCTATCGACACGCCATGGCTGCTGAAGCTAGCCGCCGTAAGCCCGGTGTTGGTCACCGATTGGGCAATCGATATCCCCTCCTGCGCTGCGGCAACCCCTATGTTGCCTGCGGTCTTCAGTCCGCTGTGCCGGTCCAGCGGGTCCGATCCGTCCGACGGGGTGGAATCGATGTACTTCCGCCAGTTGATCATCGTCGTCGGAGGGGTGGGAAAGTCAGTAATCTCAACCAGCTCGATCTTGGGCGCTCCGCCTGCCGCAGCCATATTCGCTCCTGTCCCGCCGCGCGGTTCCATGCGCGGATGAGAATGCAATCTCGCTTACCTAACCCGGGGAGGAATCCATCCTAGCATGCCCTGTCTTGCCCATGCACCGGGGCGCAGATTCCGGCGCGGCCGGCATAGCCGGTGCATTTCCTCTCGGCGGGCTTTCTTGTCAGCCGGCTTTTTTGCCCTCGCAGGTGAGTGCCTGGGCGCCGTGGCGGGCTTTCTCGAGCAGCCGGATCATTTCCTCGACCTCCGTGGCGCTGAGGTGCCCGAGCAGCTCCTTCGGCGCGGCCAGCACCATCGCATCCATCTTGCGCAGCAACTCAAGGCCTGCCTCGGCAATCTGTGTGCGCACCACGCGCCGGTCGTGCGGGTCGCGCCGCTGCCGGATGAGCTTGAGCGCCTTGAGCCGGCTCAGCAGCCGCGTAATGTCCGGCTCGGCCGCGATCATCCGCTCGCCGATCGCGTTGCAGGTCAGTCCCTCGGGCCCCGCGCCGCGCAGAATGCGCAGCACGTTGTACTGCGTTGACGTGATGCCCCACTTCCGCGTCCTGTGCTGCACCGCGCGCTCAAAAAAATCCGCCGTGCGCAGCAGGTTCAGCAGCGCCTCCTCTTCCCGGCTTGAGAAGGGCCTTTGCTGCGCGATCTCCCGTTTAAGGCTTGCCAAATCCCCGCTCCCGCCCCGCGCCGCAACATTAACCTCCGGCGCGCGCGCTTCCCCGTTCCTTAAGATGGCGCAGGCCACTTCCTCGTTGCAACAGGTATTTCCCTTGCCTCTGCCCCGCTCGCCGCCCCCGGCGTCAATGTTCCCCGCCTTCCCAACTCCCCGGCCCGGGGACTAAGATAATCGCAGATCGAGCGTTCTCGCCGGCGCCTTGCTCAAGCTCATCGCGGCGCGGCGATTCCAGCCCCTCAACGACTCTCGCACCGGAGCAGCAGTTATGGCGGACATGGAAGATCGAAACCACGCGGAAAGCCCATCGAAAACGATTACGAGACGCCGGTTCATCCTTGGCGTCATCGCCGGCGGAGCAGCCGTGGGCGCCGCGAGTTACCGTTTTCTCGCTCCGGTTGCGCACGGCCGCAGCGGATCGGGGAACGGCTCTGGCGGCGAGCGGCTCATCACCCTCCTGGTGAACGGCAAGCCCCGGCGTGTGGATGTGATGAAACAGGAGACTCTGGCCTTCACCCTGCGTTACAAGCTCGGGCTCACCGGCACCAAGCTGGGCTGCGACCGCGCCGAGTGCGGCGCCTGCACCGTGCTCCTGGACGACACGCCCCACTACAGTTGCTCCGTGCTCACGCACACCGTCCGCGGCCGCAACGTCACCACCATCGAAGGTCTGGCCGCGCCCGACGGCACCCTGCACCCGGTGCAGAAAGGGGTCGTGGACGAGCAGGGATTCCAGTGCGCCTTCTGCATGTCGGGCTTCATCATGTCCGCGGTCGGCTACCTCAGGAAAAACCCCAACCCCACGCGGGCTGAGCTGGCCCACGGCGTCTCCGGCAATCTGTGCCGCTGCCAGGACTACAACAAGATCCTCGACGCGCTCATGCGCGGCGCCGAGTACACCAGGACCGGGGCCCCCGCAAACGGGTCGTCTGCAGGGTTGGCGAGGAGGGCTTGATCATGCCGGAATTGACCGCCGCGGAAATGCTGAATGCCGAGGACCAGAAGCCGCGCCCCTTCGGCACGGGCTACAAGCTCATTGGCAAGGATTACCCCACCAATGATTTGGTCGCGAAGGTCACCGGCGCTTCGAAATATGCTGAGGACTTTCGCGCGGAAGGAATGTTGTTCTGCCGTCTTGCGCTCAGCCCCATGCCGCACGCGCGCGTAACGCGCATCGACGCCCAAAAAGCGCTGGCCATGCCCGGAGTGCGCGGCATCCTCACGCCCAGCGAAGTCCCCGGCCACGCCGACTACATCAACGACAACGGCACCAGGATCAAGGCGGACAAATGGGGCGAGCTGGCGCTGGCCGACGAGCCGATGTATCAGGGCGAGCCGATCCTGGCTGTGGCCGCCGTCGATGAGCTCACCGCGGCCGAGGCCATCGAGGCCATCGAGATCGAGATGGAGCCGCTGCCCTTCAACACGGACCCGCTCGACAGCCTGCGCCCGGGCAGCGCCAACGCCCGCGAGGACGGCAACGTGTGGGTGCGGGCGGAAAATGGCGGGCCGGAATTGACCGCGATGAAGTGGACGGATCAGGATTTCGCCGCGGAGAAGGAAGGCCGCATGCCCACCGGCCGCGCCACGGAGGAGTGGTCGTACGGCGATGTGGATGCCGGCTTCCGCAATGCGGCGCTTGTCCTCGACGAAACCTTCCTCACTGCGGACGTGAGCCACCAGTGCCTGGAGCCGCGCACCACCATGGCTTACTGGCAGAACGGAAAGCTCTACCTTTACACGGGCACGCAAAGCACCTTTCAGACCGTGCCCGCCATTGCCCGATGGATGCACATGGACGAGGACAAGATCGTCTTCGTCAGCGAATACACGGGCGGAGGATTCGGCAGCAAGATCACCGGAGCGCAGACGCTGGTGGTTCCCGCCCTGCTCTCGAAGAAGCTGAACGCGCCCGTGATGATGCGCGTCAGCCGCGCAGAGGAGCATTTCATCGGGCGCGCGCGGCCCGGTATCCGGGCGCGCACCAAAGTGGGATTCGCCGCCGATGGCCGCATTACCGCCGTCGACATGTTCCTGGTTTCAGACGCCGGCTCGTACGGTTCCAACGGAGACGGCGGCGCATGCGGCCAGATCACGTCACTGCTTTATCAGCCCCCCGCCATGCGCTGGCGCAACGTAACCGTGGCCACCAACACGCCGCCGCGCAGCGCCCAGAGCGCGCCGGGCGGAATGCAGGCCATCGCCATCGTCGAACCCATCCTGTCCAAGGCGGCGCGCAGGCTGGGCGTCGACCAGGTGGCCCTGCGGCGCGTGAATTGTCCTGAGGGCAAAGCCGAATTTGGCCCTCCCGATCCGCGCACCGGCAAGCGCGGATACTCCACAAGCTGCTTCCTCAAGCAGGCCCTCGACGAAGGCGCGAAGCAGTTCAATTGGGACGCGCGCGTGGCCCGCAAGCCGAAGCAGAACGGCTCCAAAGTCCGCGGCGTGGGCGTATCGCTGAGCACCTATCATGGCGGCACCATCGGCTTTGACGGGCTCATCGTCGTCACCCCCGCGGGAAGGGTTCAGATTCACTCCGGCATCGGCAACCTGGGAACCGAAGCGGTGATCGATGTGCATCGCGCCGCCGCCGAGATCCTCGACGTGCCCTGGGAGGCCTGCGACGTGGTCTGGGGCGATACTTCGAAGCACTTTCCTTATACTTGCGCCTCCGGCGGCAGCCAGACCGTCCACGCCATGACCCGCGCCGCGTTCGCCGTGGCCACGGAGTGCAGCCAGAGGCTCAGGGAAGTTGCGGCCAACGCCCTCGGCGGCCAGCCCGGCGACTACGAGGTCTCCAATCTGCGCGTTGCCCGCAAGGGTGGAGGCGCCGGCATGAGTTTCGCGCAGGCGGCGCAGCATGCCGTCAAAATGGGTGGCATCTACGACGGA
>DATJRT010000108.1:0-24681 GCA_035504495.1 Occallatibacter sp. | reverse complement strand
CCCTCGTTTCCTGCTAAAACTTGATCATTCTTCCGATGAATTGAGATTGAAGGCCCGCCAGGGGGGCTCGGGCGGAGTTGGCCCGAGCGGGCAAGTTCCGCGCCTGGGAGGTCGAAGATGCGCTTCTGGCGAACCATATTTCCCGCTTTCCATATCAATTGCGATTCGGACCCAAATGGTCGTATACTTAAATCCGACCATTCCGGTCGTATTTTCTTGCTGCCGCCCTTCCGGCGGCGCGCGGGAGCCAGGCGGGTGAACGTTCTCAGCGAATTGAACGTGGGAGAAACCGGGATTGTGGTGGCCCTGAACCTGCCGGATTCTGTTCAGAACCACTTGATGCACATGGGCTTCGTCCCCGATTCCCTGGTGACCGCCCTGCGCCGCGCGCCCGCCGGCGACCCCACGGTTTACAGCGTGGACGGGATGGAAATTGCCTTGCGGCACGAGACCGCAGCGGCCATTCGCATCCGTGCTGCAGGCAGAAACGGCGCAAGCGAGCCGGCATCGATTGACCCGCCCGAACTACTTGAGGTCGTGCGGTGAGCGAGTGTTGCGCGCCCCCGAGGTTTGAACTGACTGCCCCTTCGGGGGACAAGTCGCTGCGAACGGTGGTCCTGATTGGTCCTCCCAACTCCGGCAAATCCACCCTGTTCAACCGCCTGACCGGACTGCGCCAGAAAGTGGCCAACTACCCCGGCGTGACTGTAGAGCAGCGCATGGGCCTGATGGCGGGCGCGGGCCGCGACGATCTCACCCTCATTGACCTGCCCGGTATTTACTCGCTCACCCCGTACTCCGAGGACGCGCGCGTGGCCGTGGAAGTGTTGCGCGGCAAGATGCCCGGCACGCCCAAGCCCGACGCGGTTCTGCTGGTTCTGGACTCGCTTCATCTCACCCGCCAGCTCATGCTGGCGGCACCGGTGCTCGCCGTGGGCCTGCCTACTCTGGTGCTGCTGAACATGAGCGACCTGATGGAGTCTCGCGGCGGCAAGATCGATACCCTCAAGTTAGCGCGTGAGCTGAACGCTCCGGTAGCCAAGATCAGCGCCACGCAGGGAACGGGAATGCAGGCAGTGCCGCTGTTCCTCAATCAGCCGGGGAACGGTACCACGGCGCAGCCGCTCACGTTGCCGGTGGTGGGCAATGCGGCCAGCGCCCACACCTGGGCGGCGCAGGTGAGCCGGCGTACCGGCTATAGCGCGCCGATGTCTGTCGAAAACACGCACCGCATCGACAACCTGCTGCTCCACCGCGTCTGGGGACCGCTGCTGTTTCTGCTGGTCGTGGTCGGCGTCTTCGAGGTTGTGTTTTCCATCGGCCAGCCGCTTTCTGACGGATTTGGCGATCTACTGGCCCGCATGGGCGACCTGGCGCGCCCGCTGCTGCCGGTGGGCTGGCTGCAATCGCTGGTGCTCGACGGCGTATGGAAGGGTGTCTGTTCGGTTCTCGTCTTCCTGCCGCAGATCCTGCTCTTGTTTCTCTTCATAGGCATTCTGGAAGACTCCGGCTACCTGGCGCGCGCCGCGCTCATTGCCGATCGCGTGATGCGTTCCATCGGGCTCAACGGAAAAGCGTTCATCCCGCTGCTTTCCGCCTACGCCTGCGCGGTCCCCGCCATCATGGCCACGCGCACCATTGAAAACAAGCGCGACCGTCTGGCCACCATTCTGGTCACGCCGTTCATGACCTGCTCCGCGCGCCTGCCGGTTTACCTGCTGCTGATCGCGGCCTTCATTCCCAACGTTTATTACCTGCACGGGCTTCTCGGCCTGCGCACGCTGGTGATGCTGGGCCTTTACGTGGCCGGCTTCGTCGCCGCCTTCACCACGGCGCGGCTGCTCAAGAGCTCGATCCTCAAATCCAGCGAGACCCCCTTCATTCTCGAGCTGCCGCAGTACCGCATGCCCACGCTGCAGTCGCTTGCCCTGCGCTTGATTGACCGCGGGCGCATCTTCATGAAAACCGCCGGAACGGTGATAGTCTCCGTGGTTTTGGCGCTATGGGTGCTCGCCCATCTGCCCGTGGTGCATACTGCCGCGGGTACGCTGGCTGCACCCGAGCTCGCCGGAAGCCTGATCGGACGGCTCGGCCACTTCATTGAGCCCGCCATCGCGCCGCTCGGCTTCAACTGGAAGATCGGCATCGGGCTGCTCTCGAGCGTGCTGGCCCGCGAAGTGATGGTGAGCACCATGGGCACGCTCTACGGCGCCGACCCCAGCACGCAGGCGCTCAGCCTGCAAACCGCGCTGCATCACGACTTGACTCTCGGCGGCGCTCTGGCGCTGATGATCTTTTTCGCTTTCGCCATGCAGTGCACCTCCACCATTGCCGTGGTGCGGCGCGAAACCAACGGCTGGAAGTGGCCGGCGATTCAGTTCCTCTATATGCTGGCACTGGCCTACGGCGCTGCGTTCGTGGTGAACCACGTGACCATGGCGCTCATCGGGTAATTCCGGAATTCACGAGAACCGCCACGTTCCGCTGCGCCAGCACATCATCGTTCTTTTCAGTTTTCGCAGAACACGCGTCGTCGTCCGCCTGGTGTGGGCACGGGGCGATTGTCATTTCTTTGTTGCAGCGCGACACGGCTGCTCTCAAAATTGAGATACTTCTTCTTAGCCGGTCCTGACGAGCAGAGTTTGGGAATGGCTACCGCGCCCGGGAGAAGCACCATGACGACCGCGTATATTAACCGCATTGCCACCGCGGTGCCGCCGCACGACGTGCACGGGCCGTTCATCGATCTTGCCGCGACATTCCTTCCGGAAGGCACCGAGCGCAATCTTTTTCGCCGCATGGTGCGCATGTCTCAAATCGAGCACCGGTATTCCTTTCTCGAGCCCATCGCCACGGGGGACGGCGCGTGGAGCGATACCGCAGGCTTTTATGTGCGGGGAGATTTCCCTCCCACGGCGCGCCGCATGGAGGCGTTCGAACGCTTTGCCCCGCAACTTGCGCGCTGCGCCCTGAACAAGCTGGCACTGCGGGAAGAGGAACGCCGTGCCATTACCCATGTGATCGTCACCTCCTGCACCGGCCTCTACGCGCCCGGCCTCGACTTCGATGTGATGGAGCACCTTGGCCTCAGCCGCTCCGTCGAGCGCACCATGATCGGATTCATGGGCTGTTACGCCGCCATCAATGCGTTGAAGTCGGCCCATCACATCATCCGGTCGGAACCCGAATCCAAGGTGTTGATTCTCAATCTCGAGCTTTGCACGCTGCACATGAAGGAGACCGCGAATCTGGAGCTGCTGCTCGCCTTCCTGCTCTTCGCGGACGGATGCGCAGCGAGTCTCTTGAGTGCGCGTCCACAGGGCCTGGCGATCGACAGCTTCCTTGCCTTGCAGATTCCCGAAAGCAGCCAGTTGATCACCTGGCGGATACGCGAGCTTGGCTTCGATATGCACCTCTCCGGCCAGGTTCCCGCCGAACTTCGCCGCAAGCTTGAAGAGGTCGGAAACGAGATAACGCACGGGAGCAATCCGGCTTCAATCGATCTTTGGGCGGTTCATCCCGGCGGCCGCACGATTCTGGACGCGGTGGAAAAAGGCCTCAGGCTTAAACCCGAAGCCCTCTTGGATTCCCGCGCGACCCTGGCGCAATTCGGCAACATGTCTTCCGCGACGGTGATGTTTGTCCTCCAGCGGATGATGCGGCGCGCGCAACCGGGAGAGCGGGGATGCGCCATGTCCTTCGGCCCGGGCGTATCGGCGGAGACGATGCTGTTCCATGCTGCGTAACCGGGGCCGACTAAAGATGCCCATTGCAGGGACCAATTTATGAACTCCACCAGCCTTCGCGTTCCGTCAGGAGTCTCGCGGCCCAACGAGAAGGGGAGAATTGCCGAGCACTATGACGTCATCACTTCTTACTACCGGTCCTTTTGGGGCGAGCACCTTCACCACGGATACTGGATTCGCGGGGATGAATCCAAAGAGGAGGCGCAGGAACAGCTCATCGACCATCTGGCCGGCCTGGCGAACGTCAAGGAGGATTCCCGATTGCTCGATATCGGTTGCGGCATCGGCGCCAGCAGCCTTTACCTGGCGCGGAAATACCATGTCCGGCCGACCGGCATCACCATATCCCCCGCGCAAGTGGAAATGGCGCGCAATGCCGCCGCCGCTGCGCAAGTGGACGCCGAGTTCCTTTTGATGGACGCTGAGGCGATGCATTTCGTGGAACCGTTCGACATCCTCTGGTCGATTGAATCGATATCTCACTATTACGATCGAAAAGAGTTTTTCCGCGATGCTGCGCAGTATCTCAAACCAAGTGGCATTTTCGCGTTTACCGATTGGTTCAAGCGGCCCGGCCTTTCCGCCGCGCAAGCGCGCAAGCACATCGCTCCCATTGAGCGCGGTATGCTTTGCCAACTCGAAACCATGGACGACTACGCATCCTATCTTTCGGCGAGCGGCTTCACCATCGAGCTTCGCCGGGAATTGACGCAACAATGCGCGAAGACCTGGGATCTGGGTTTGCGCATCATCGCAGACGAGGCTATTTGGGCGCTTGCCGCAAAACTCGGAATGGGGTTCCTGACCTATCTGAATGCATTCCGCTTTCTCCGCGCAGGGTTTCGCTCCGGCAATTTTGTCTATGGACTCTTCGTGGCGCGCAAAGCCCCGCCCGCGCCTTCGCAAGCTTTGTTGACAAGCTGTGATGGAAGAGCACCCTGGCAATGAAGCGGGAACGCGGCCGGCGCCTGTCCTCAATAGGCCACGGAAAAAGCGAACGGCCGGAAGCGCAAGCTCTCGCCGCGCCCCGGCCGTTCGAGGAGGCCACACTGGCTTTCGTTCTTTCCTTGAATCCACTGTGACACAAAAGCACGAAATTCTACGCAAAACCATCCCGAGAAAAACTATGAATTCCTGAGCCGGCGCGTCTGGCTGTGGGCGCCCTTCGCTGATCGGCCATCGGATGGTTCGGGCAAACCCTCCTCGCAGCTTTCCACGACTGCGCTATGCGGCAGGATCGTAATTCAGATTCTGGCCAAGCCATCGTTCGACCTCGCCCACGGTCATGTCTTTGCGCGCGGCATAGTCGGCCACCTGATCGCGGCCAATTTTGCCCAGCGAAAAATAGCGCGACTCCGGATGGGCGAAGTAAAGACCGCTGACGCTCGATCCCGGCCACATGGCAAACGACTCTGTCAGCCGCATCCCGGTATTCTCTTCCACGTCGAGCAGGCGCCAGAGCGTGCCTTTCTCGGTGTGATCGGGGCAAGCGGGATAGCCCGCGGCCGGGCGGATTCCGCGATATTTTTCATGAATAAGATCGTCGACGCCGAAATTTTCGCCGCAGCCGTAGCCCCATTCCTCGCGCACGCGCTTGTGCAGGCATTCGGCAAAGGCTTCCGCCAGCCGGTCGGCGAGGGCCTCGGCCATGATGGCGTTATAGTCGTCGTGCCGGCTCTTGAAACCCTCGCACAGTTCCTTGAGGCCGATGCCGCTGGTCACCGCAAAGGCTCCGATGTGATCGGGGAAAGCCGCGTCCCTGGGCGCAATGAAATCCGCCAGCGAGCGGAACGGCTCGTTTTCGTTTTTTTCCGCCTGCTGGCGAAGGAAATGAAAGCGTTCGAGCACGCGATCGCGCGTCTCGTCTGCATACAGCTCGACATCGTCTCCTATTGCGCTTGCCGGGAAAAATCCATACACGCCGCGCGCAGTCAGGAGCTTCTCTTCGACCATGGTGTCAAGCAGCGCGTTGGCCTCCGCCAGAAGCTGGCGCGCCTGCACTCCCTGTTTCTCGTCGTCGAGGATTCGCGGATAGACCCCCTTCAGCTCCCAGGCGTGAAAGAACGGCGTCCAGTCGATGTAGGCGCGCAGCTCCGCCAGGGGAAATTGGTCTAGCACGCGCACGCCGATGAATGATGGCGTGGGGATGTCTTCGGTTCGCCACTCGATGGGCGCTCGCTTGGCGCGCGCGGCTTCGAGAGGGACGAGCTTGAATCGTGGTGCGGCGTAGTTCCTGCGCAGGGCCTCATAGGCGGCGCGGTGCTGCTCCACAAAAGCGGGCTTGCCCTTCTCGCTCAGAAGGCTCGTTGTCACCGGCACGGCGCGGCTGGCGTCGAGCACGTGCACCACCGGCTCGCGGTAGTGCGGAGCGATCTTCACGGCGGTGTGCGCACGGCTGGTGGTGGCGCCGCCAATGAGCAGCGGCAGAGTGAATCCCTGGCGCTCCATCTCCCGCGCCACGTGCACCATTTCGTCAAGCGACGGGGTAATGAGCCCGCTGAGCCCGATGAGGTCGGCGTTCTCCGTCCTGGCCCGCTCGAGGATTTTTTCCGCAGGCACCATCACGCCGAGATCGATGACTTCGTAGTTATTGCAGGCCAGCACCACGCCCACAATGTTCTTGCCGATGTCGTGGACGTCTCCTTTCACCGTCGCCAGAACGATCTTTCCCTGCGCCCTCACCACGTGCCCGGCTGCGGCCATCGAGGCTTTTTCTGCTTCCATGAAGGGCGTAAGGTAGGCGACGGCCTTCTTCATCACGCGCGCCGACTTGACCACCTGGGGCAGAAACATTTTCCCTGCGCCGAACAGATCGCCCACAACGCCCATGCCCGCCATCAGCGGTCCTTCAATCACGGCGAGCGGGCGGCCGAGCTTCACCCGCGCTTCTTCGGCGTCGGCCTCGATGTACTGATCGATTCCCTTCACCAAGGCGTGCGAGAGGCGCTCTTCCACCGTGCCGCTGCGCCACTCTTCGGCTTTCTCCTCGCTTGCCGCTTCACCCGAACCCGCAGCCTTGAGCGCTTCTCCAAGTTGGATCAGCCGCTCCGTCGCGTCGGGACGGCGATTGAGCAGCACATCTTCAACCAATACCTTAAGCTCCGGTTCAATCTCCTCATAGACCTCGAGCATCCCGGCATTCACGATGCCCATATCCAGGCCTGCGGCGATGGCGTGATAGAGGAACGCCGAGTGCATCGCCTCGCGCACCTTGTTGTTGCCGCGAAAGCTGAAGGAGATATTGGAGACGCCGCCGCTCACCTTGGCGCAGGGAAGGTTCGCCTTGATCCATCGCGTGGCATTGATGAAGTCCAAAGCGTAGTTGTTGTGCTCCTCCATTCCCGTTGCCACGGTGAGAATGTTGGGATCGAAGATAATGTCTTCCGGCTGAAAACCGACGTCGTCGACGAGTATCCGGTACGCGCGCTCGCAGATGCGAATCTTGTCCTCGTAAGTGGCTGCCTGGCCGCGCTCATCGAAGGCCATGACCACCGCCGCTGCGCCGTACATGAGCACCGTCGCGGCGTGATGGCGAAACCTCTCTTCACCCTCTTTGAGCGAGATGGAGTTGACAATGCCTTTGCCCTGCATGCACTTCAGCCCCGCCTCGATGACCTCCCATTTTGACGAGTCGACCATGAAGGGGACTTTTGCGACCTCAGGCTCGCTGGCCAGCAACTGCAGATAGCGCGACATGGCCGCAACGCCGTCGATCATGCCCTCGTCCATGCAGATGTCGAGCACGTTGGCGCCGTTCTCCACCTGCTGCCGCGCAATGCTGACGGCCTCCTCGAACTTCCCTTCCTTGATCAGCTTTGCGAACTTGGGTGAGCCGGCGACGTTGGTACGTTCGCCAATCAGGATAAAGACGCCCGGCTGCTGCGTGAAGGGCTGCGATCCTGAAAGGCGCAAAGGTTTCCCGCGCAGGGATGCAGGTCCGTCAGCGGCTAAAGGGCTCTGAAGCGTGCTCATGCGCGGCCCGCGCCTTCAGCCGCGCAGGTTTCTTCAGCCGGCTCGGGCGGGGGCGCCGCACGCCACTTGCGCGGCGGCACTCCCTCGAGGGCTTTGGCGATCGCGGCGATGTGCTCGGGCGTGTTGCCGCAGCAGCCGCCGGCAATGTTGACGAGGCCGACGCGCGCAAACTCGCCGAGGAAACGAGCCATGTCCTGCGGACCGAGATCGAATCCCGTCTCCGCCAGCGGATTAGGCAGGCCGGCATTCGGGTAACAGGAGACCGGAACATCGGCTTTCTCTGCCAGCTCCGCCAGAAACGGATACATGAGATCGGGACCGAGCGAACAATTGAGGCCCACGGACAGCGGTTTGACGTGCCGGACCGCGGTCCAGAATGCCTCGACTGTCTGCGCGGAAATCATGGTTTCGCCGCCGCGGCCCACGGCCGCGGAGATCATGATGGGCAGCTTGGTGCCCTCTTCCTCGAAGACTTCCTGGATCGCGACAAGCGCGGCCTTGGCGTTCAGCGAGTCGAAGATGGTTTCCACCAGCAGAAGGTCAACTCCGCCGGCGATGAGCGCGCGCACCTGCTGCGCATAGGAAATCCTCACCTGGTCGAAGTTCACTACGCGAAATCCGGGATCGTCCGCGTCGGGCGAATTCGAAAGCGACACCGTCAACGGCCCGATGGCTCCGGCGACGAACCGCGGCCGGCCGGTTTCATTCGCGACCCGGTCTGCCCACGCGCGGCACTGGCGCGCCGAGTTCTCGTTGATTTCCTGCGCCAGGCCGGCGAGAAACGGGTCGTCGATCACAGTCTGATAGAACGCGGGATCCTTGCGCCCGCCGAGCTCCCGCGGGTCGTCGACGAAGAACTCGCTCTGCGTGATGCTGGTGGCGCCGAAGGTATTGGTTTCGATGATGTCCGCGCCCGCTTCGAGAAAGCGGCGATGAATGTCGCCGATCATCTCCGGCTGCGTCAGCGAGAAGAGGTCGCCATTGTTCAGCAGATCCTTCTTCGCATCCTTGAAACGCTCGCCGCGCATATCGGCCTCTCTCATCCCGTAAGCGCGGATGGTTGTACCCATCGCGCCATCCAGGATCGCGATCCGGTTTTCCATGATCTTTTCGAGAGGATGTGCGTGCGTTCTGGTCATATTGTAGTCAGAAATTTCGCCACGCGGCCAAGGGACAGCAGACGCGTACCCGGCCGCACAGAATCAATCAAGGGAAGACGGCCTTGCTTCCAGAATATCGAAACCGCGGACCGCAGCCGAACCGAATCGCGGTGAATGAACCGAGGAAGGGGCTGGAGTGTTCCCGCAGCGCGGTCAACTGTAGCTCCCTGCGCGCGAGGATGGCCGCAAATCACTATAAACTGAAGTCTGGGTGGGTGGGATGATCGGTTTATTTCGAGGCAAGAAGGAAAGCGAAACCACGCCGGAGACGCACGCGGCGCTAGACAACTCATCGGAGCCGAGCGCTTCTCCGCCTGCGGAGCGCAGGGCCGGCTTCTTCGAGCGCATGCGGCAGGCAGTCTCGCGCACGCGCGAGTCGTTCTCGGCCAAGATTGCCGACATTGCCGCGATGACGCGCATCGTGGACGAAAGCGCGCTCGAAGACCTGGAGACGGCGCTGCTTTCCAGCGACCTGGGCGTGCCGACATCAACCGTGGTGCTCGATGCGCTGCGCGACCGCGCACGTCACCATGCGATCGAAGACGGCGAAGAGTTGCGCGCGCTGCTCAAGGAGCAACTCAAGGCCATTCTCGAAGCGCCGCTGCGGCCGATTGCGGTACCGGATGCGCCGCCCACGGTCACATTTCTCGTGGGCGTGAATGGGACGGGCAAAACCACGAGCAGCGGGAAACTGGCGGCGTGGAGCCGCGCGCAGGGGCGCTCGGTGCTATTGTGCGCCGCGGATACGTTTCGCGCGGCGGCCATCGAGCAGCTCGAAGTGTGGGCGGCGCGCTCGGGCGTGGAGATGATCAAGACGCGCCAGGGCGGCGATCCGGCGGCGGTGCTCTATGACGCCATTGCAGCGGCCAAGGCGCGGGGGATTCAGGATCTTTATGTCGACACGGCGGGACGGCTGCACACCAAATCCGGCCTCATGGACGAGCTCGACAAGATGCGCCGTACCGCGGCGCGGCTGGTTTCCGGTTCGCCGCATGAGGTGCTGCTGGTGATGGACGCGACCACCGGCCAGAATGGTTTGCAGCAGGCGCGGCTGTTTACTGAATCGGCCGGCGTGACTGGCATTTTGCTCACCAAACTCGATGGAACGGCCAAGGGCGGCATCGCCGTGGCCATCGCGCGCGAGCTGAATCTGCCGGTTCGGTTTGTGGGCGTGGGCGAGCAGATGGGGGATCTGCTGGAGTTTTCGCCGGCCGACTTTGTTGAATCGCTGGTGGGGTAGAATCGTTCCACTTCGTTCTTCGCATCGCGCGTAGGATTGGAGGATCGCAATGAAGAGAATCCCGAGGCGCTCAAGCCACTCGCTGCGGTACCTTCTGAACCGCCTCAAACGGTTCTTCATGCCTTGGATTGAGCGCACCGAGCCCGAGGATCCTTACTCTTATCGAATGGCTCCCTTACGCCGGCCGCCGCATGGCCGCAGCGGAGCCGCGGTCGCCGAATTGGATGAGGAGTGATCCTGTCCATTGCGCCGCAGCTGAATCTCCGGCGGGGTTTGTGGGCGTAGGCGAGCAGATGGGCGATCTGCCGGAGTTCTCGTCCGCTGAGTTTGTCGAGTAACCTGTCGGATAGTTTTTTCGCACCGGCTTTTGCTGGAAAATTCCTTCGAACTTGCTACCCTGAGAAGGAGCAGGGAAGCCTCAACGCGAATCCGAGGGGCGCCGCGGCAACAGCCGCCGATAAGTCATTTCGTTGCAGGAATCTGCGAATAAGTCCTTTGCGTGCAGGAATTTGCCGTCAAGTGGTCGCCGCAACTCCCGCAGAATCAGGAATTTGCACCCAGAGACCGGGGGGTGGGGGTCCCAGCTTTCGCTCGGTCTCTTTTTCCTTTCGGGCTGCTGCATTGAGGTTGCCCCGCGCAAGAGCTGAAGAATGTCAATCATTTCGCCACAACCCACTGAGCGGGATCGGTACTGGATGCAGCGCGCCCTCGAGCTCGCCGCTCGCGGCATCGGGCTGTGCTCGCCGAATCCCGTGGTGGGTTGCGTGATCCTCGACCGCGCGGGCCAGGTTATAGGCGAGGGATGGCACGAGTACGATCTGGTGGACCATGCTGAAGTGGTAGCCCTGCGCGAGGCGCGCCAGCATGCGCCCTCAAACGCGAAAGATGACCGCCTGCACGGCGGCACGGCTTACGTCACGCTCGAGCCGTGCAACCACACCGGGCGCACGCCCCCGTGCACCGGTGCCATGATTGATGCCGGACTCGATCGTGTAGTCGCCGCCACGGTCGATCCCAACCCCAACGTTGCCGGCCATGGCGCGGAGCGCCTGCGCGCCGCGGGGATCGAGGTGACGCTGGGTGTCTGCCAAATGGAGGCGCGGCGGCTCAATGAGGGCTTTGCGCGCTGGAGCCAGCACAAGCGGCCCTTGGTGCTGATGAAGGTGGCCATGTCGCTCGATGGGCGCATCGCCCCGCCCGCGGGAATACACGCGGCGCGCGAGCCGTACTGGATCACCAGCGAGGCCGCGCGCGCGGCGGTGCAGCCGCTGCGCTGGCAAGCCGATGCCGCCTTAGTGGGTGTGGACACGGTGGTGGCCGACGACCCCATGCTCACCGACCGCAGCGGCCTGCGCCGGCGCCGTCCGCTCCAGCGCATCGTGCTCGATTCCGCGCTGCGCATGCCGTTGGACGCAAAGATGGTGGCCACGGCCGAGAACGATCTCCTGATTTATACCGTTTCAAACGATGAAGCGCGGGCCAACGCGCTACGCCAGCGCGGCGTGCGGGTGGAGGTGCTGCCTGCCGAAGCAGGGCGCGTGCCGCTGGTCAAGGTGCTGGATCAGCTCGGCGAGGAAGGAATGCTCACGCTGTTGACGGAGACCGGAACGCGGCTCAACACCGCGCTCCTGGCCGCAGGGCTGGTCGACCGCGCGCACCTGTTTGTTTCCCCTCAGATCATGGGGTCGGACGCGGTGCCGGCGTTCCGCGGGATGACGAGCTTCGTGCACCTGCCACAGGTCGAGATCGAGCGTTACGGGAACGACCTGGGCCTGTGTGCGCTGCTGAAGGATCCGTGGCCGGCAAGCGTCGCTTAATTGATGCCATCGCGCCTCGACTGCTGTTCCCTCCCCTCCATCCCGCTACAATACAGCCATGTTTACCGGCATCATTGAGCAGACCGGCACCCTTGTCAGCCTGGAGCGCAGAGGCGGCGTCCATCGCATCACCGTGGAGGCTCCCGGCATCGCGGAACGGCTGCGCGAGGGCGACTCGCTTGCGGTTTCGGGTGTCTGCTTGACGGCGCTCGACCCCGACCCGCACTACTTCCACGCCGATCTGGCGCGGGAGACTCTCGACCGCACCTCACTGGGCGCGCTCGAGCCGGACGCGCAACTGAATTTGGAGCTGCCCACGGCTGCGGGCAGCCCGCTGGGCGGGCACGTGGTTCAGGGCCACGTGGACGGAACCGGAATATTGACGGCGCTTGAGCCGGTGGTTCCCAAGTCGAGCGCGGAGTTCGATCGGAAAACGACGGATTGGACGATGAAAGTGCGCGTCCCTGAAAGCCTCCGGCAATGGATGGTCGACAAGGGCTCGGTGGCGATCGAAGGCATCAGTCTCACCATCGCGGGTTTCGACGGGGAGACCATTTCGATTGCGATTCTCCCCTTGACCTATTGGCGAACGAATCTGCACACGCTCAAAGCGGGCGCGCCGGTAAACATCGAGGCCGATGTTCTGGTGAAACTCGCCGCGCAGAACCAGGCCGCAAAAAAAGAGAACTTCGATCTGACCCCCGCGTGGCTGGTGGCCAACGGGTATTGAAGGCCTTGATGCAAGGGGAGCGCGCCGTGGTGTATAATAAGACTGGTCAAAATGACTGGTTGATTATGCGAACAATTCAAGCATCTGAAGCCAAAACACGGTTGCTCAGTCTTCTGGACGACGTTGAGCGGGGAGAGACCATCATCATCACGCGCCACGGCAAGCCCATTGCCCGAATCGCGCCGCAGGTCGGAGAAGATCGCGAAAAGGTCAAACGCGCGATCGAAGATATGCGTGAGCTCCGGAAAAAGGCGGGCAGGCTGTCGGTTGAGGAGATCCTCTCTGCTCGCGATGAAGGTCGCGCTTGATGCCCTTCGTACTGGATGCTTCCATCGCCGCAGCGTGGGCGCTCGCAGACGAATCGTCGCCATTCGCCGAGCAGGCCGAGAGTCGATTGGCCGCCGATTCCGCAATCGTGCCTCACATCTGGTGGTATGAGGTAAGGAACATTCTTGTGGTGAATGAGAGGCGCCGGCGCATCACCGCGGACGAGAGCGCGGCATTTCTCCGCATCTTGTCTGCCTACCCTATCCTCATTGAGCCGGACGGGGATGAGGCCGAGATTTTCCGGATTGCGCGGAGCTGGCGCCTCTCGTTTTACGATGCGGCTTATCTGGCGCTCGCGTTGCGCGAGCGATTGCCGCTGGCGACGCTGGATAGAAATCTTCAAGCTGCGGCGGCAGCCGAGAAGGTGGAACATTTCGGGTAATCGGGAGGGGTCGAGCCTCGATGAGCCTATGGCTTCGCCGGCAGCGCCGGCGGCGCTTCGACATACTCGTCGCCCACGCGCGCCAGAATCTGTGCGCGCCGGTCGGTGAGCAGCTTCAGCCGGTCGGTAATTTCCATGAACTCCTTCTTCTGATCCGCGCTCCATCCAGCCGAGCTCGCATTTGCGCCGGCTCCATTGGCTTCGGCAGGCGCACCGCCGGGCGCGTCCACGCCCGGAGCGGCCAGCTTGTTCAGCTCATCCAGCCGCGTCTGCAATTTCGGAATCTCGCGGTCGATCAGGATCGGCCGGATCACGGGCGTCTTGGCGCGGCCGGAGGCGATCTCATTGCGGTTGTTCTCTTCCCACATGGGCAGAAATCCCACGTGGCCCAGCTCCACCCGGATTCCCGCCGGCCCATAGTCTTTGCGCACAGCGGAGAACAACCCGATCATCTCGTCGCGCGGATCGCCTTCGGAGTCGGGATTGAGCCCGTCCACATAGGTGCGCGACTGGTTGGAAAGCAGGTTTCCCAGCGAATAAAAGATCACCGTGTTGCGTCCGTCCTGCGTGCGGTAGGTCTCCATCGGCTGCAGCACGTGGGGATGGTGGCCCACGACCACCGATGCGCCGGCCTCGAGGGCCTTGTGCGCAAAGTCCACGTCTTCGGGGCGCGGCGTGGGCGAGTATTCGATGCCCCAGTGGATGGAAACCACCAGCAGATCGCACTGCGCGCGCGCGGCTTTCACAGCCGCCAGCACCGTTGCTTCGTCGGCTCCGAGCGCGCCACCCGCTTCACCGGGATAGGGGAAGAAATTCACGTGCGGCGCATCGGGATCGTCGGGATTGCGGTTGCCGTTGAGCCAGCGCGTCATGCCCAGCCAGCCTACCTTGATGCCGTGCGCCTCAGTGAAAACCGGCTGAAAGGCCGTGGCCGCGTTGTCGCTGGTGCCGGCAAAGAGCAGGCCGATGTCGCGCAGGTGCTCGCGCGTCTCCGCAAAGCCGGCCCAGCCCTGGTCCATGGCGTGGTTGTTGGCAAAGGAAACGATCTTGATACCGCTTGCCTTGAGCGCTTGGGGCAGCGCCACGGGCGCGTCAAACATGAACGGCTTGGTGCCGTGGGAATGTTCCGGAGCCACCGGAGTTTCCATGTTCACAAAGCCGAAATCGACCCCTTCAAAAACATCGGCCACATCGGAAAACAGAGCTTGCCACCCGGCTTCGCCGTCCCCGGCCGCGGCCGCGGCGGCGCGCACTGCGTCGTGCGGGATCACATCGCCCGAGACGGCAAAACTCACTTCCGCCAGTTCATGCGGGTAAGGCACCACCACAGTGGCGTGGCGGCGTGTGTGCATGCCGGCAAGCAGCGCCAGCCCGGCCACGGCCGCCGCGCCGGCTGAAACCCAGGTTCCCAACCAGGCGGACGGCCGAACTTGGCCCAAATGGCCAGCAAGCCTGTGCGTCCCGGCCTTTGCCCCGCCCTTCATTTTCCCCTGCTGCGAGTCAGATATCGCCCAATCCATGCGCTCAATCCATGTCGCTTAATTCAGTTCTTCGCCGCTTCCCGCCATCTTCCCCCTGCGGGAATGGAATCCAGTTCAGCATACAGCGCGGGCGGGTTCGGGATTCGGCGCCCAGAGGCGGAACCGGGCGAATCACGCCGCGAACGTTCCCGGGCGCGGGCCCGTCTATTGGTTGGAAGTTACTGATACCCTTGAGATGTGCCGATTTTGCGGACCGCCGGCGACGGGTCGGCGGCGGGGCGGCAAGTTGAATTATGGCAGAGTTCGTGATCAAGCTGGCCGATGAGCGCGGCCGGGTGCAGGAGCAGGTGCAGACGGCGGCGACCGCCGATGAGTTGCGCCTGCGCTTCACCCACGCCGGCTACCACGTTTTTTCTGTCCGCGCCCGCGGCAGCGTGGGTCGCCGGCGCAAGGTGAAGCTGGAGCCGTTTCTCATCTTCAATCAGCAGTTTCTTACGCTTATCCGCGCCGGATTGCCCATTCTTGGCTCGCTGCAGATGCTGGGCAAAATCCAAAAGAGCGCACAATTCGCGGCACAGCTCGATGACGTCTCCGGCCGCGTGAAAACCGGCGAGGCGCTTTCGGCGGCCTTTGAGGCGCAGAGCGGATTCCCGGTGATGTACACCACCACGTTGCTCGCCGGGGAACGGTCAGGCAATCTGCAGGAGGTGCTGGAGCGCTACGTGAGCTTCCAGAAGGTCACGCTCGCCTTCCGCAAAAAACTCACCACCTCGCTCATCTACCCTTGCGTGCTCATTTGTCTGGTGAGCGGGCTGATGACCTTCATGTTTACCGTCGTGGTTCCACAGTTTGCCCAGCTCTACGACCAGATGGGCTCCAAGCTCCCGCAGATGACGCTCGCCCTCCTGGCCTTCGGCAAATGGATGCAGCACAACATCGGCTGGTTGGCGCTGAGCGCGCTCATCGCAGCCGCCTCCGCTTTTCGTTTTTCCCGCACCGAGCGGGGCCGCGAATTTGTCGATGGAGCGCGCATCCGGCTGCCCATCTTCGGCAAGATCTGGCTCAAATACCAGGTGGCTCTGTTTGCGCGCACGCTTTCCACGCTGCTCACCGGCGGCCTGCCGCTGGTGCCTTCGCTTGAAACCGCTTCGCGTTCCATATCGTCGCGCCGCGTATCGAAGGCTGTGCTGTCCTCCATTACCTCGGTCCGCGAGGGCAAGAGCCTGGCCGAGTCGCTGGGCAAAACGGGAGTGTTTCCCGATCTGGCCGCAGAGATGATCACTGTGGGCGAGCAGACCGGAGCCCTGCCGCAAATGCTCAACTCGGTGGCAGAATTCTTTGAGGAGGATGTGGCCACGGCGCTCACCGCCTCTCTCGCGCTCATTGAGCCCGCCATTCTAATCGTCATGGGCGTAGTGGTGGTCTTCATCCTGATTTCGCTTTATCTGCCCATCTTCTCGCTGGGCCAGATCAGCGGGGGGTAATCATCATGGCCGATCCCAACGTCATCACGCTTCCGGTTCCGCTCGCCGGCGACGAGCGCGGCCACGCCGAGGCTCTGGCGCAGCGCTATCAGGCAGAATTCGTCGATCTCAAAAATTTCAAGATCCAGCACGAGTTGCTGCGCACGGTTCCGGTAGAGCTGATGTTCCGCTACAACTTCGTCCCCATCGAGCAGCAGCCGAATGCTCTCGTCATCGCAGTCAGCGACCCCTCGCGGCTCATGGTGCTGGATGAGATTGCGGGCCTGCTGGGCCAGCGCATCATGGTGCGCGTGGCCACCCTCTCGCAGATCACCGACCTGCTCAAGAAAACCGAGCAGTCGCAGCGCGTCCTCGATGAAGCCAGCGAGGGACTCACCTTCGACGTGGTCACCGGCGAAGAGAACGCCGACGAAAACATCTCCATTGAAAAACTGACCAGTGACGCCGAGGACGTGAGTCCGATCATCCGCCTGGTGGACACCACCATCTTCACCGCGCTCGAGCGCCGCGCCTCCGACATTCACATCGAGACCCTGGACGACTCGGTGTGCGTCAAGTACCGCATCGATGGCGTGCTGCAGGCCGCCATGGCGCCGATTGCGCGCGAGCACCACGGCACCATCCTCGGTCGCATCAAGATTATGAGCGAGCTCGACATCGCCGAAAAGCGCGTGCCCCAGGACGGCCGCTTCCGCGTGCGCTACAAAGGCCGTCTGATCGACTTCCGCGTTTCCATCATGCCCACGGTTCACGGCGAAAACGCCGTGCTGCGCGTGCTCGACAAAGAATCGATGAGCGAGAAGTTCCGCAATCTCACCCTCGACGTGGTGGGCTTTGCGGAAGAGGATCTGCGCCGCTTCCGCCGCTATATTCGCGAGCCTTACGGCATGGTGCTGGTCACCGGACCAACCGGTTCTGGCAAGACGACCACGCTCTACGCGGCACTCAATGAGATCAAGAGCGACGAGGACAAGATCATCACTATCGAGGATCCGGTCGAATACCAGATTCGCGGCATCACGCAGATTCCGGTGAATGAGAAAAAGGGCCTCACCTTCGCCCGCGGCCTGCGTTCCATCCTGCGCCACGACCCGGACAAGATCCTGGTAGGCGAAATCCGCGACCAGGAGACGGCGCAGATCGCCATCAACTCGGCGCTCACCGGCCATTTGGTGTTTACCACGGTCCACGCCAACAATGTGGTCGACGTGCTCGGCCGCTTCCTGAACATGGGCGTCGAGGCGTACAACTTTGTATCCGCGCTCAACTGCATCCTGGCGCAGCGGCTGGTGCGCACCATCTGCGACTACTGCGCGCGCACGGTGCACTATAACGAGAACGAACTCACGTTGAGCGGCCTCGATCCGGCCGAGTGGCGCGGCTTCGGCTTCCGCGAGGGCGCCGGCTGCATGGAGTGCGGCGGCACCGGCTATCGCGGAAGAACGGCGATCCATGAGCTGCTCGACCTCACTGACTCGATCCGCGAGATTATTCTCGCCAAGAAGCCTACCTCCGAGATCCGCAGGGAAGCCCAAAAAGAAGGCATGAGCTTCCTGCGCGAGTCCGCGCTCGACCGCGTGCGCCGCGGCCTGACGACGCTCAAGGAGATCAACAAGGTCACGTTCATCGAGGCGTCGCGTTAAGGGCAGAGACCAAGGGAACGAGGAACGGGGGAGCGAGAGTGCAGGAGCAATGGATTCGATCTTCAAGAAAAAAGTGATGGGGAGCCAGACTGGCGGGCGTCCGCCTTCGGCGGTAGAGATCACGCCCGAGGGCGTGCTGGCCGCCGTCCGCCGCACGGGCTCGGAAAACCGGGATGCGCTCGCCTACGCCTTCGCCGCCCTTCCGTCCGGAGCCGTGGTGCCGGGAATCGAAGACGCCAACCTGCGCGCACCGGCGGCAGTTGCGGAGGCGATCCGCGCCGCCCTGGGCGAGCTCGCGCCGCGCCATCGCGATCTCACGCTGGTCATTCCAGACCCCTCGGTGCGCGTTTTCGTGTTGGACTTCGATTCCATGCCGGCAAAGGCTGATGAGGCCGTCTCCGTCCTCCGTTTTCGTCTGCGCAAGATGGTTCCCTTCGATGTGGAACATGGCGGCGTGAGCTACCAAATCCTGAGCCAGGACAAGGCGGAGTGCAAAGTGCTCACGGCAGTGCTTCCCGGTCCGGTCCTGGCCGAGTACGAGACCGCGGTCCGCGACGCGGGCTATGAGCCGGGCGCGGTTCTGCCCTCGAGCCTGGCGGCCCTTGAGACGGCCGATCAGATGGAAGCGGTACTGGCCGTGAATCTCAGCGGCCCGGGCATGACTACGCTTATCGCCAATGGCCAGGACCTGCTGCTTTACCGCACCCTCGATCTTCCCGCTACTCCCATGGCGCGGGTCTCCGAGATTCAGCGTGGCGTGGCCGTCGCCGCTGCCTATTACGAGGACAAGCTGGGCGCGCCGCCACGCAAACTGTATTATGCGGGCGATCACGAAATGCTTGAATTCAGCTCCTGGGTGGCCGGCGCGGAGTTGGATGTGGTAGAGCTCGTTCCCCGCCCGGAAAGTGGCATGATGACTTCGCTGGGCCGGGAAAGCATCGCCGGGGTGGCCGGAGCGCTGGCCGGTGCGCGATGAGAATTACGCTCAATCTGGCCACACGGCCATTCACTGACCTGGGTCCGGCCACGAAGCGCCTGCGCATCGCCATGGGCGCACTGGCCGGCGTCTCGCTGCTGTTGCTGCTGGGTTTGCACGCCCTGCACCGCAAGGCTGAAGCAGCGCGCGCGCGGGAGCACTCGCTCGACGGCGCCATCGCCCAGATCGACAACGAACGTCAGGGTTACCAGGCCATGATGAAGAGGCCGGACAACGCGCGCTTCCTCAATCAGGTTTCGCAGTTGAACCAGCTCTTTGACGAAAAGGCATTTTCTTGGACGCTGGCGATGGAAAATCTCGAAACCGTTTTGCCTGGCGGCGTCCAGGTGACAGAGATCGAGCCCGCGCGCGACAAAAATGGCCAGATCACTCTGCACCTGCGCGTGCTGGGACCGCACGATCTGGGCGACGACCTGGTGCGCAACCTTGAGCACTCGCACCGCTTCATGTCGCCCCGCATCGTGGGCGAAAACGCAGAGACCAGCAATACCGGCTTCAGCCGCCAGGTTGAGCCGCCGCCGAGCACCTCGAATCAATTTGAGTTCGATCTGCTGGCCGATTACATCCCGCCCACGCCGGAAGAGCGCGCAGCCATCAAGAGTACAGCCAGGGAAACAGCGCCCGCGGCGGGAGAACCGGGTAACCGGCCTCCGGCCATTCGCCGGGTCCCAGTGGGGAAAGGTACCCTGCAACGGCCGCCCTACACGGGGATGAGGAACTCCTCGCCGGCGCCCAAACCCAATCCGGCTGCCTATCCATCGGGACAAAATGCGAGACAAAATGCAGGAAAAGGAGCTCCGCAATGAGCCCGTCTGGCAACTCTGAGCGGCCCTCCATCTGGCGCGAGCGTCTCACATCGCCGCTCACGTGGCACTACCTAGGCTTTGCCATGCTCCTCGTCGTCGCCATCGGGCTCGCCGTGCGCCTGGGCCTCGACTGGACCGCAACCGACAGCCATGCGGCCGATGTCGTTGCCGGCAAGCAGATTCAGTTGAAGGCCCTTGAGCTTCAGACCGCTCCTCTGCGCGGGCTGGACAAGCGCCTCGCGAAATCGCGCGCCGAGATGGACGCGTTTTATCTCAAGCGCATTCCGCCCACCTACTCGTCCATCTCCAGCCGCATTGACGATCTGGGCGTAGCCTCGGGCGTGCGGCTTTCGCGCACGCAATACACACAGGGTCCGCCCGGATCCGATCTCACCGAAATCGACATGGATACCTCCATCAGCGGCGAGTATCCGGCCATCATGCACTTCGTCAACAGTCTGGAGCGCGACCCCATCTTTCTGGTGATCAAAGCGATGAATCTGACCGGACAACAGGGTGGCCAGGTGAGCCTGCGCATGCAGGTGGCCACCTGGCTGCGGCCCGCGGACGCGCAGGCAAGCGGATTACCTCCCACGCCGGACGAAAACCAGGAGAGCGCGACGCCCGCTCCGGCAAAGGAGGGCGAGTAAGCCATGGCCCTGCAAATTGGAGCGGAGAACAGGAAGCAGGTCTATCTGGTGGTCGTTCTCTTCGTCATTATCCTGAGCGTGGGCGGGATCGAGCTTTACAACAATTTCTCCGGGCCTCCGGCAGCGTCGAATCCTGCGCCGGCGCACCCAGCGGCGATAGCTCACGCGGCTCAGAGTCGTTCAGGGGCCGCGGGCCAGGAAGCGCAGAAACTGAGCAACGACGATATCGATCCCACGCTGCACTTCGACAAGCTGGCGCAGAGCGAAGACGTGGAATACGAGGGCTCCGGCCGCAACATTTTCTCCGCCAACTCCGCGCCGGTTCCCATCCCGCAGCCTGTCAAATCGCCGCGTGAAAATGCGGGCGGACCTAATGTGACCACTCCGCCGGCGCCCGTTGTGCCCAAGCCGCCGGCCATCGACCTCAAATACTTCGGCTATAGCGAGACGCCGGACAAACTCGTCAAGGCATTCTTCGTGCACGGGGACGACATCTTCATCGCGGCAACAGGCCAGATCGTGGATCATCGCTACAGGGTGGGTACCATCACGCCCGGCAGCGTGGAAGTGACGGACATGGCCTATAACAACACGCAGACACTGAATCTGTCGGCGTTCTGAGAACACATCCCATGCGCAGTTCCTCCCCAATCCGGCATCGCGTAGAACCCTCCGAGGAGGGCTATCTTCTGCTCTCCGTCATGTTTCTCATGGCCATTCTGGCGCTCTGGCTCTCAGTAGCCGTGCCCCGGATGACCAAGTCCATCCAACGCGACCGCGATCTCGAGACCATGGAACGCGGCAAGCAGTATATTCGCGCCATCCAGCTCTACTACCGCAAATTCGGCGCGTATCCGCCCAGCGTGGATGCGCTGGTGAAGACCAACGACATCCGCTTCCTGCGCAAGAGGTATATTGATCCCACCACCGGCAAGGACGACTGGAAACCGATTCTCTTCGGGCAGAACAAGGTTCCCACGGCCATGGGCTTCTTCGGCCAGCCGCTTTCGACCGGAGGCTCGATTGCAGGAATAGGGCCCAGCGGCGGTAATGGGCTGAATGGTGCAAACGGATCTTCGTCAAACGGCAGCTTCTTTGGCCCGAGCGGCAGCAGCGGCTTTGGTGGCGCTCCGGGAACCTCGAACGGAGGCAACGGAAGCCCCTCTGGAGGATCGATCTTCGGCAGCTCGGACAACGGCAGCAACGGCGCGACCGGCTCAGGCTCGACGGACAACTCGGGAGGATCGACCGGCTCAGGCACTTCCGGCTCGGGCTCGTCCGGCGCCCCTGGTGCCAGCGGGACGGACGCGAGCGGCAGCTCAACTGGAGGCACGGGTCTCACCGGGCAAACTTTCGGCGGAGCCGGGATCATCGGTTTTTCGCCCGCAAGCCCCAAGCAGTCGATCCTGGTGTACAAGAAGAAGGATCATTACAACGAGTGGGAGTTTACCTACGATCCCATCATGGACATGAAAATGATGAGTGGCGGCAACACCGGCATGATCGGGCAACCGGCCAGTCAGGCTGGCATTCCCGGCATCACCTCGACGGGCACAACACCGACCACTGGAACTACGGGTACGCCCGACAATAGCCCCGGCTCGACTCCCCCCATGCCGCCGGACACTTCTGCTCCGCAGCCGTAGTTCCCCTCCAGACCAGTCTGGCACAAATAAAAAGGCCTGCATCCTCTGAATGGACGCAGGGGCACCAATATATCTAGCGCACCATGAGGGTTAGAACGCGGCGGCGGTGGCTTAATGTGGTCGCTTGCAAGTGCGGGTAAAACGAAAACGGTGGAGTATAACTACGCGGCTGTAAGTCTATAATCCGGTATGCCTAAAGGTGCTGATTTCACCTGCCCGGATTGTGGCAAGAAGAACTTCGTCTCCTTCGCCCAAGTCAAGAAGAACTTGAAGGGTAGCATCCGAATCGCTCTTTCTTGCGGATGTAATCTTCCTCCACAGAAGATTGTCGAGGAGCTGGCTAAAATTGCCCGAGCAGAGCTCAGGAAGATAAACCCCAAACTCTCTGAGTAGTCTATTTAGTTTTGATCGGTATTTAGGGTCGTCCGAACTGAAGCGGAAGAGTTCTCCTCCGGCTTCCGTAGCAGCAGGGATAGATACTGATTGACTGGCAGACGCCATCACTGTACCCTCATTTCTGACGGCATGTTGCGCCCGCGACATCTCAAAGAACGATGAAAACCCCGCCTGGCAGCGGGGTTTTCTACTTGTACCAGCGCCGCATTGCCCTGAGGACCAGCAAGAGCTTTGCGCGGGTGGAGCGCATCGACAACGGCGTCCAGCGCAACTCGAACTCTACAACTTCAATCGCTAGTTGCTGACCGGCGTTCATGATGAGCAATTCTACTACGGCCAGTCTAGTCCATGTATACGCTCTCCATAACTTAGTACTTGACACACCATGCGCGAATGTATACTATACTTTGCGTGAGGTTGTGTTATGAATAGCAAGAAACCGCCTAAGACACTGCTGGCAGCGACACGGTACTTTGCCGATCCCGATGTGTGCATTGATTTTGTGGCCGCGATGCGCTGGCCGGACGGTGTTGAGTGCCCGGCGTGCCTCGGAAAGAAAGTCTCGTACCTGAGCACGCGGCGTATCTGGAAGTGCATGACCAAAAAGTGCCACAAACAGTTCAGCGTTAAGACCAATAGCGTCTTTGAAGACTCTCCCATTCCGCTCGACAAATGGCTGACGGCCATCTGGTTGGTTGTCAACTGCAAGAACGGCGTGAGTAGCTACGAGATCCATCGCGGCGTCGGCGTCACCCAGAAGACGGCGTGGTTCATGCTGCACCGCATCCGCCGGGCGCTCAAGAGCGGCTTCTGGAGGAAGCTGGGTGGCGAGGGTAGCGGCGCCGTTGAGGTCGATGAATGCTTCATTGGACCAACGCCTCAGAAGATGCACCGCGACAAGCGGCTGGCTATGCAGAACGGTCTCCACGCCCGGCAGAAGACCCCGGTAATGGGAATGCTCGACCGGGATGCGCGGCAGGTCCGCGCTGCGGTCGTTCCTAACGTAAAACGTGAAACGCTGCAGAATGCCATTCTGGAGCAGATCGAGAAAGGCTCGACCATCTACACCGACAATGCGCCGGTCTACGACAACCTGAAGACCCAGGAATACATCCACGAGGCCGTCAACCATGTGGAAGAGTACGTCCGCGGCAACATCCACACGCAGGGTATCGAGAATTTCTGGAGTCTGCTGAAGCGCGGCCTGAAGGGTACCTACGTCGCCGTAGAACCGTTCCACTTGGACCGCTACCTTGACGAGCAGGTTTTCCGGTTCAATAACCGGGCAACGAAAGACAATCCACTCACAGACCTGGATCGGTTCCTGCTGGCCGTTTCGCAGATCGCCGGGAAGCGGCTTACCTATGCTGAACTCACGGGCAAGGTGCCGGGCTCAGACGTGTTCTAATTTGCCGGCTTGGGTGAAGAGGCAGAGACGGGGGAAGCGGAACGCTTGAGCCGCTTTCCCTTTTTTGTTGCCTCTGATCGCTCCCGCCGCTCCAGTTCGGTTTTCGATACGCTCATAATCACCCGCATGGCGCTCGTGAACCGGCGGAACTCGGGATTGTCGGGCGGCGTCTTCACGGGTCGAGTTTACCACCATTGACGGGCAGACGCATCAGCGGTAGCCTGTAGACGTGCCTTGACGGCACTCCGTTCCGTAAGGAACAGAGTACCGTCCCGGCAATGTAGAGGATGCGCGGCACAAGCCGTCGCCTCCTTTCTCTTGGCATCGCCGGTTCGCCTGTCACAGTTTCCCGGCGATCCCCAAGCTCGCAATCAATGCACCTCCAAAGGCCCAGTCCATGCGTGGATTGGGCCTTTCCCGTTGTTACGACTCCATCAGTTCACAACGGATTCAGGTGCCTGTCAAATGAGATTGCAAGCGAGTTGCAAGCGAAGATTTTGCCTAACGTAAAGAAAGAATTGGAGATAAAATTTTTTCTGATCCCGCGACCGAAATATGGTGAGTTAAGTATATTCATGCCGACGCAGGCCCTTGATCTTGAAGTGGACTATTCACAACACCGGACGCCGCCGCGCAGGCGCCGCTTACACGTTGGCCGTCTATACGTTGAATGAGGAGCCGCAGCCGCAGGTGGATTTCACCTGGGGATTTTCAAACTTGAAGCCGGCCGCTTCCAGCGTCTCCACGTAATCTACCGTGCAGCCGTTCAGGTACATCAGTGAAGTGGCGTCGATAA
>DATJRT010000107.1:0-11810 GCA_035504495.1 Occallatibacter sp. | reverse complement strand
GTGGGCGCCATGCTGGGCGGGCAGATTGCGCGGCGTTACGGATCGGAGGGATTGGCGGACGGAACCATTCACTTCCGCTTCCAGGGCTCCGCGGGACAGAGCTTCGGCGCGTTCGTGCCCTCAGGGGTGACGCTCGAGCTCGAAGGCGACGCCAACGATTACCTCGGCAAGGGGCTCTCCGGCGGGCGCATCATTGCGTATCCGCCCAAGACCTCGAGCTTTTTGCCCGAGGAAAGCATCCTCGTGGGGAACGTGGTGCTCTACGGCGCCACCAGCGGCGAGGCGTTTTTGAACGGCATCGCCGGCGAGCGCTTTGCGGTGCGCAACTCCGGCGCCACGGCAGTGGTGGAAGGCGTGGGCGACCACGGCTGCGAATACATGACGCGCGGGCTGGTGGTGGTGCTGGGCGCGACTGGGCGCAACTTCGCGGCCGGCATGAGCGGTGGCATTGCCTACGTGTACGACGATCAGGGTGATTTTTCTACGCGCCGCTGCAACAAGGCGAGCGTGGACCTGGAACCGCTGGTGGCGAGCGCGGACATCGAGCTGGTGCGCGGCCTGCTCGAACGCCACCGCGACCTGACCGGCAGCCCGCGCGCGGCGTGGGTGCTGGAACACTGGGCCGATGCGCAGCCGAACTTTATCAAGGTCTTCCCCCACGAGTACAAGCGCGTGCTGGGCGTGGCCCGCGTGGAAGAAGCCTACGTTTCACCGAATTTTGTCCCGCGTCTGGTGACGGCAAGTACCCCCGCGGAGGTGCAGCAGCATGGGTAAGGACACAGGCTTCCTGGAGATCGAGCGCGAGCTGCCGCACAAGCGGAAGGCCAACGAGCGCGTCAATGATTGGTTCGAGATTTACGATCCGTTCCCCGAGGAGAAACAGCGCGAGCAGGGTGCGCGCTGCATGGATTGCGGCGTGCCCTTCTGCCACACCGGCTGTCCGGTGAACAATCTCATTCCTGATTGGAACGATCTGGTCTACCACAACCGCTGGGAGGCGGCCATCCGGCGGCTGCACTCGACCAACAATTTTCCTGAGTTTACGGGGCGCATCTGCCCTGCTCCGTGCGAGGCGTCGTGCGTGCTCGGCATCAACCAGCCGCCGGTCTCGATCAAGCTGATCGAGCGCTCGATCGTGGAGCGCGGGTGGGAAGAAGGATGGATTCGTCCCGAGCCGCCGGAGCAGGCGACGGGCAGGCGCGTGGCCGTGGTGGGCAGTGGGCCCGCGGGGCTGGCTGCCGCGCAGCAACTGCGCCGCGCGGGGCACTCCGTCACCGTCTATGAGAAGGCGGACCGCATCGGCGGCCTGCTGCGCTACGGAATTCCGAATTTCAAGCTGGAGAAGCACGTCCTCGACCGGCGCATTGAGCAGATGCGCGCTGAAGGCGTGGTCTTTGAAACCAACGCGCACGTGGGCGTGAACGTCGCGGTCGAATCTCTGCGCGAGGAGTGCGATGCGATTCTGCTTTGCGGCGGCGCCGAGCAACCGCGCGACCTGAAGATTCCGGGCCGCGAGCTCAAGGGCATCCATTACGCCATGGAATTTCTGCCGCAGCAGAACAAGCGCTGCGAAGGCGACGCCGAAGACACGCTTCTCGCCAGCATGGGAGCGGCCGAGCCGATCATTGCCCACGGCAAGCGCGTGGTGATCATCGGCGGCGGCGATACGGGCGCGGATTGCCTGGGCACGTGCCATCGCCAGCATCCCAAGAGCATTCACCAGTTCGAGATCATGCCCAAGCCGCCGGCCGAGCGCGCGGCCTCTACGCCCTGGCCGCTGTGGCCGCTGCAACTGCGCACCGAGGGCGCGCACGAAGAGGGCGGCATTCGCGACTGGAGCATCAACAGCCTCAAGTTTACCGGAGACGAGCACGGCAACGTGAAGCAGCTGCACGCGCTGCGCGTGGGCCCTCCGCCGAAGTTCGAGGCAATTCCAGGCTCCGAGTTCGTCATGGACGTGGACCTGGTGCTGCTAGCGATGGGCTTTCTGGGGCCGGTGCGCCAGGGGATGCTGGAGCGGCTCGGCGTGGAGCTCGATAACCGCGGCAACGTGGCTACCACGAGCTACATGACGTCGGTGGAAGGCGTGTTTGCCGCCGGCGACATGCGCCGCGGCCAGTCGCTGGTGGTGTGGGCCATTGCCGAAGGGCGCAAAGCCGCGGCGGCCGTGGACGCCTATCTTACGGGCGAGTGGGAAGAAGTGAAGCGTCCGGCGCGCGCTACATCGGCCAGAGCCTAGAGACAGGCTAAATCGACTTCGGTTGCCGCGGCGACCTTCGCTCAGGATGACAGCTTCATTTGAGTGCTGCGGGGCTCAAGCGGCGTGGTGCATGGCCGCGGCGTTGCGTGCGTGGCTGGCGAGAGCAATTGCACCACAAGCACGACGGCAGGGATGAGATAGACCATCGATCCGCAGACCCACATGAAGGCGCCCGCGGCAATCTGATCGTTGAGCGCGCTCAGGCCGAAGGGGCGCGGAGTGAACGCGTAGCTGGGGTAAAGCAGGCGGCCGGAAAAGCAGAGAAATGCCGACACGGCGGTGTTGACGATATCCGCGAGCAGCAGATACGGGATCAGCATCCAGCGCGACTGCGCGGTGCGTGAGGGCCAGGGGCGGATGAGCGGCCACCAGAACATAAGATTGGTGAAGAAGAAGCAGGCGTGTTCGCAGTTGTGCCAGTTCTCTGAAGCCAGCGCGAACTCGTAAGCGCGGGGTATGTGCCAGCCGACGTACGCGGCATTCATGGCCAGCCAGGCCACGCGCGGGCGGGTGAGAAAGCGGCCGAGCGCGGGCAGTATGCCGGTGCGGAAGAGCGGGCGCAAGGGTTTGCGGATGATCCAGCGCGGCAGGCCGCGCAGCATGGGCACCACGGGCGCGCCGAAGACGATGAGCGGCGGCGCGACGGACATGAGCGCGTAATGCTGCGCCATGTGCATAAAGAGCAGCGATTCGCTGAAGGTATCGAGCGGCGAAGCCACGGCCACGAAGAGAGCAACGATGCCGCCGAGAAAGCAGGCGAGCCGCCACGCGGGAAATTGCGCGGGGCGTGTGCGGCGTATGCGCAGCCAGCCCATCGTGTAGATAAGCGCCGCGAGCACGAGCTCCGAGGTTACGAGCCAGGGAACGTCCCAGCGTGTGAAGAGATCCGAGATGGTTGTGGTTCCGGTCATCCGATTAGGGCGCGGCGCCGGAATTTGCGGCGGGTTGGGCCGGCGCCGACGGGCCATTTGAAGATGATGCGGGCTCAAGAGCGCGGCGCGCCGGATCGTAGGCCGGCGGCTCGTTCTTGGGATGCAGGGTTTCGAGGAAGCTGACCAGGGCTTCAATCTCGGGCGGCGAGAGATTCTTGCCGTAAGCGGGCATATTGCCGCCGCCGGTGACCACCTTGAAGCGCATCTGGTCCGGGGTCATGCGCGTGGCCACGTAGTCCAGGTCGGGGCCGCGCTCGCCGCCGGAGCCGCCGATGGTGTGGCAGTTGCGGCATTGCTTGGCCTGGAAGACGGCGGCGCCCTGGCGCACCAGAGGCGTGGCGTCGTGCAGCAGATCGGCGGGCAGCGGATCGCTGCTCCACGCGCTCATGTGCGGGCTCCAGGGAGTAGTGGTGCCAAGATGCGTGAGCACGCCAAAGCAAACGGCGATCGTCGAGACCAGGAGCACCGCGACCGGCCGGCGATGCCAGCTCTTCTCGCCTTCCGACGCATAGAACGGAAGCGCGAGCAGCACGGCGATGCCGAGGATGGGCGCAATCAGGATGAACGGCGTCTCCATCTCCGGCGGAAGATAGGAGAGGATGGCGTAGAGCCAGAGGAAGAAGAAGTCGGGTTTGGGAACGGTTTGCGTGATGGAGGGATCGGGCTGGCCGGTGGGGCCGTAAGGACCAAAGACAAAGGCGCAGACGGCGACCGCGGCAAGAATGGCGCCGGAGAAGGCGAGGTCCTTCCAGAAAGCGCCGGGGATAAAGGGAATGCCGTCCTTGTGCGTGAGCTGCTCGTATTCCTGAGTGTATGTGGAGCGGCGAACGAGGCGGCCGGGCATGGGCCACTCGTTGATGCCGAGCTTGAGCACCATCCACACGTGAAGAAACACAAAGACCAGCAGCGCGCCGGGAATGATGAAGACGTGCAGCGCAAAGAAGCGCGAGAGCGTGGCCCCGGCGATAATGGGCCCGCCGAGAAGAAGATGGACGAGGCCGCCGCCGATCCACGGCACGCGGCTCACGATGGAGACGCCGATGCCCAGGCCCCAGTAGGCGTCCTGGTCGAAGCGCAGCACCTGGCCGGTGAAGGCCATGCCCAGGGTCATGAGCAGGAGAAACACGCCCACGATCCAGGTAAGCTCCCGGGGAAACTTGTACGCGCCAAAGAGAAAGACCTGCGCCATGTGGATGAGCACAATGGCGACCATGAAGTTCGATCCCCAACCGTGCAGCGCGCGCAGGAACCAGCCCAGCGGAATCTGGTGATTGAGAATGTTGAGGCTGTTCCATGCTTCGCCTGCGGAAGGAACATAAACCAAAGCCAGCAAAATACCGGTGAATATCTGCAGAAAGAGCAGCGTAAAAGCGGCGCTGCCGAAGACGTACCACCAGCTTGCCGTGCTGCGCGGCACCGGATGCAGGGCCGCGTCTCTCACCGGCCCTTCGAGCTGCAGGCGGCGCTCGAGCCAGTTGTAAACGCGCGCGGCGGTTTGCTTCATCCCCGGCATGGGCTGTCTCCGTTGGCAGGCTTGATCTGCACCAATGCTTTCTGTTCAAGTCTCAGTTTTTCGAGGCGCGCGGTGTTGGAAAGCGTAGGCATCTGGCCGGAATCGATGCGCAGCTCGCCGGAAACCACCTGCCAGTTATAAGTAAAGAGGCCGCGCTCCGGCGGGCCGGATGCGCGCGAGCCGTCGGCATAGTAAACGCCGCCATGGCAGGGACACATGAAGAGCTGCGACTGCGGGAACCAGCGCACCGGGCAGCCGAGATGCGCGCAGTTGATGGCGAAGACCTGAAAATCTGCGCTTCCTGTCCGGCGCACATAGCAGGCCACGTTGTCGGTGGCGCCGTCCCATGGCTCGGTGTAGGGATTCTTATAGAAGGCAAGCCGCGTCTGGCCCTGGGGAAAGCGATCCACAGCGCCGAGCGAAACCCAGGAATCGTAGCTCGCATCTTTTCTCCACGGCGCGAAGAGGTAACGCAGCACGGGCACGGCGAGCACCAGTCCGACAAGACCGTTGAGCCCGACGGCCGCTTTGAAGAGCAGCCAACGGCGGGAGACAAGGCGTGGGTCGTTGGCGCGCGCGTCGCCCCTGTTGTTAGCCGCGCCGGCGTTGTCGGGCGAGTTCTCTTCGGGTCGCATGCGATTCACCTCCCGGCCTGCGCGGCGGAGTTGGATGGAGCGGGCTGCGGGTTGCGCAGCGATGCGAGATAGGCGACCAGGTCGTCGACCTCCTGCGTGGAAAGCGGAGTTGCCGGCCCCAGATGACGCCAGTCGGGCTGGCCGATGTCGGGACGGCCGGCGATGACGATGGTGCGCAGAGCCTGGTCGCCGACGAGGGCGAGATAGTCGGAGCTGGTGATCTGCTGCGGCGAGGGCGCGTGGCAGCGGAGGCAGCGCGCCTGATAGGTCTGTTGCCCGCGGTGCGCGTCGCCCGCCTGATTCTGCGCATAGGGCGGAGGGGTCGCGCCCGCAAAAACGTTGGGCGCGGACCAATGTTTGCGCATGCCGGCAATGAGCGCACCTATCTGCGCATCGGTCAGCGTGCCGCCGGCCGACTGCGCGAATGCGGGCATTTCGGTTCCGGGCATGCCGCCGGAGATCCACTTGCGCAGCGAAGCGTCGTCGACAAGCGCCTGGTATTCCGGATTGGAAAGATCCATCGCCGGGCCGTTCTCGCCCGTCGCGCCATGGCAGGCGGCACAGTTCTGGCTATAAAGCGTGGCGAAGTCAAGCACGTTCTCAGGGCGCGCGATGGGCGGCGGCGGATAGCCCGGCGCATGGCCGCAGCCGGACGTGCCCGCGACCAGGACGGCAAGGGCGGCCGCGGCGAAACACGCGTGAAAGAGTGCGGGCCGCATCAGTTTTCGTCCTCCTCGCGCGAAGGGCCGGCATCGGGTCTGGTCCACCCGAGCCCGGGGGCTTCGATGCCCAGGCGCGCGGCAAACGGCAGTGACTGTCCAGTGAGAATCTTGCCCTGGCGCGCGACCACAAGGCCGGCGACAACACCGTAGACGACCTGCGAGACGAGGAACCATCCCCACTGGATGCGCGCGTCGAGCGCGGGATTGATGACGCCCATGAAGGCGTGCAGAATGCCCGTCCACAACACCGGCGCAAGAATGCCGCCCAGCAGCACCGGATGGCGCGGCAGCATGGGCAGCATGGCGCCGTAGAGCAGGCCGACGAGCACGCACGTAAGCGAGTGAATGACGATGGCCACGATCAGCCCCTGCCAGTGGAAGGCGGCGATCTCCGCCGTGGTGGGGTGGGCCCAGTGGGCCACGCCCGCGCCGCCGAGAAGATTGACCGGATACCAGATGCTGTGCTGGGCGATCCATCCGTAGAGCAGTGCGGGCAGAATCATGGCCACGCCGCCGGCGATGCCACCCTTGATGCCGCTGATCACCGGATAGGTTTCGAGCGGCAGGTGCGCGCGATGCTCGCGGCTGAGCCGGATGCGATCGACCAGCATGCGCGAAGAGGCAATCGCCACCGGTTGATCGACGATCGCCACTTCCTCGTGCTGTTCCACGGGAAGGACCTGGCGAAACCAGCCCACGCAGCCGGCCGCCATGAACACCGCGCCGAGAACGCTGACGGCCAGGCTGGTGACCAGGCCTGCGGCCACCAGCGTAAAGCCGAAGGCGAGAACGATGGGCCACGCCGTGGGCGCGGGCAGATGGATGTGCGCGCCGCCGGTGTGACCAGTCCCGGCCTGCTCGGCTCCGTGATGTTGCGTCTCCGCCATTCCGTTCATCTTCCCACGATGTAGACGACCGTAAAGACGACCACCCAGACAGCGTCCACAAAGTGCCAGTAAAGCGCGAACACCTGAATGCGGGCGGCGTGGCTCTGGTTGACGCGGCCCGCAAGCGTGAACAGCATCACCAGCGAGAGGCCGATCATGCCTACCACTACGTGCGTGGCGTGCAGACCGACCAGGGAATAAAAAGTTGTGCCGAAGAGATTGGTGCGTATAGTGAGGTGATCGTCGACGATCAGCTTGCGCCACTCGATGGCAGTCCCGGCGAGAAATTCGAGCCCCAGCAGCATGGTCATTCCCCACCACGCGGCGAAGCGGCGCACCAGGCCGCGGGCGATGGCGTGCTCGGCCATGATGATGGTGAAGCTGCTGGAGAACAGGCAGATGGAGTTGAAGATGGGCACGTCGAGCACCTGCCGCGGCGTGGGCCCGTAGGTGCTGCGGCCGATGTAGTAGATGTAGGCGACTACGAAGATGGTGAAGATGGCGCTCTCGCCCACGATGAGCGAGAACATGCCTACGCGGCCGCGGGAAGGCGGCTGCCAGCTTTCGTCGACGAAGAGGGGAAGGCTGCTCATCGCTCGTACTTCCAATCGGGGTCGTGCGGGTGCTTGAGATCCCAGAGCGGCCGGCGGCTACGCACCACCGGATCGGCGGCAAAGTTGTAAACCGGCGGAGGCGAAGGCGTGGACCACTCGAGCGTCCAAGCATCCCACGGGTCGGCGCCGGCCTGCTTGCCGCGCACGTAAGAGTAGATCAGGTTCCAGGCGAAGAGAAGCACGGCGATGGCCTGCACAAAGCCGCCCAGCGAGATGATGAGGTTGAGCGTGTTCCAGCCGCGGTCGGGCTCGTAGGTATAGATGGAGCGGGGCATGCCCAGCAGGCCGACGAAGTGCATGGGATCGAAGGTGATGTGGAAGCCGATGAGGAAAAGCCAGAAGTGCCACTTGCCCAGGGTCTCGCTCAGCATGCGGCCGGTAGCCTTGGGATACCAGTAGTAAATGGCGGCGAAGATGCAGAAGACAATGGCGCCGACAAGAACGTAGTGGAAGTGGGCGATCACGAAGTAACTGTTGTGCAGCTGCCAGTTCCACGGGGCCACGGAGAGCATGATGCCGGTGAGGCCGGCGAGGAGGAACTGAAAGACAAACGCGGTGCAGAAAAGCATGGGCGTCGCGAACCGTATGCGGCCGCCCCACATGGTGGCCAGCCAGTTGAAGATCTTGATGCCCGTGGGAATGCCCACCATCATGGTGGAGAGCACGAAAAATGAGTTGCTCACCGAGGTCATGCCCACCGTGAACATGTGGTGCGCCCACACCGTGAGGCTCACAAAGCAGATGGCCACGGAGGCCGCGACCATGGCGGGATATCCGAAGATGGCCTTGCGGGAGAAGACGGGAATGATCTCATTGGCGATGGCAAAGGCGGGCAGCACCAGCACGTAGACTTCCGGGTGGCCGAAAATCCAGAAGAAGTGCATCCAGACGATGGGCGAGCCGCCGGCCTGCGCATCGAAGAAATGGCCGCCGAGATAGCGGTCGATCAGCAGCATGATCTGCGCCGCGGTGAGCGGCGTGATGGTGACCAGCGTGAGCACGCTCACGATCAGCAGCAGCCAGACAAAGAGCGGCATGCGCATGAGAGTCATGCCGCGGCAGCGCATGGAAAGCGTGGTGGCGATGATGTTGATGGCGGTGCCGAGGGTGCCGAATCCCATAACGATCAGGGATAGGGCCCAGTAATCGGTATTGTGGCCGGGGCTGAAGGCTTTGGCGGTGAGCGGCGCGTATGCCCACCAGCCCACGTCCGGCGCGTTGCCCATGCCGTAGAGGCCGAAACCGCCGACGATGCTGAAGTAGAGCAGAAGGCCGCCGAAGGCGGTGAGCCAGAAGCTGAAGGCGTTCAGGCGCGGGAAAGCCATGTCGCGCGCGCCGATCATGAGCGGCACAAGGTAATTGGCAAAGCCGAAGAGGATGGGCATCCCGACGAGAAACACCATGGTGGTGCCGTGCATGGTGAACAGCTCGTCGTAAACCTCCGGCGAGACCACGTGCATGCCCGGCCAGGCAAGCTGGATGCGGATGAGGATGGCCTCGGCGCCGGCCACAAGCAGGAAAAAGATGGCGTAAACCACGTAAAGGATGCCGAGCTTCTTGTGATCGACTGTGACCACCCAGCTATGCAGCCACTCGAGCCAGGTGGCGCGCTGGCTTTCGGCTTCAGGGAACGGCGAGGAGATGGGTAGAGTCTGGTCAGCCATGGTTTCGCCTTCAGTGCAGGGTTGAGAGATACGCGACTACCTGGTCCACCTGCCGGTCGCTCAGTTGCATCGCAGGCATCAGCGCGCCGGGTTTGAACGTGTTGGGATCCTGAATCCACGCGCGCAGGTTTTCCGGCGTGTTGAGGGCCGCGCCGGAAGCGATGGTGGCGCGGCTCATCAGGTGCGTCAGGTCCGGGCCGAAGGTTCCTTTCGCCGGAGTGCCGGCTATGGTGTGGCAGTTCATGCAGGCCTCGGTTTCAAAGATCCGCCGGCCCTGCGCTACCGACGCGTCGTCGACCGCCGGCTTCTGCTCGTTCGCAACCCAGGCGGCGAATTGATCGGGCGTGTCGACGTAGACGCGGATGAGCATCTTGGCGTGCTCCACGCCGCAGAACTGGGCGCACTGGCCCAGGTAAAGGCCGGGCTGCGAGGGATCCATCCACATTTCGTTGGGGTGGTTGGGGATGAGATCGGTCTTGCCGGCCAGTTGCGGCACCCAGAAGCTGTGGTCAACGTCGGCCGAGAGCAGGCGCAGGTAAGTCGGCTCGGGGCGCTGATGCGTGCTCACGGGAATGTGCAGCTCGTTGGCGGTAACGATGTGCAGGCTGGGATAGCGGAACTCCCACCAGAACTGGTGGCCGATCACAGTGACGTCGAGGGCCGATTGCGGCTTGGGCTCGTCCTGCACGGCAAAGATGATGCGCGCGGTGGTGAGAAACAGCACCACCACAATGAGCACCGGGATCACGGTCCATGCCAGCTCCACCTGCACGCTGCCGTAGACCTGTGCCGGCTCGTGCTCGCTCTCGGCGCCGCGGGCGCGGAACTTGACGATGACGTAGACCAGCAGGCCGCTGACCGTAAAAAAAATGGCACCTGTAATTAGGAGGACAAAGAGGGAAAGACCGAAGATTTCGTGCGCCGGGGTGGAGAGCGGCGCCAGCGTGGTGGGAGTGGCTTCAGGATGCTGGGCAATGAGCGGATGGGCGGCCGGCAAAACGGCGAAGACACAAGCGACAGCGAGCCGAAGGGATGAAAGACCGCCCGTTGGCTCAAGAGTCTTCAAAATCCACTCCAGGTTTTTTCGTCCATCGCCTCGGCTGAGGGGTAAGAGGGGTGCGCGTCTGCGGCCGGTGCGGCAAGGCACGGCCGCTTGTGGCCGGCCACGGAATGCAGGCTTACGTGCCAGACACCGAATCGCCTCTTCTATGCACAAAAAGGCATCCGGTTTCTCGGTCGATTATAGCGCGTGGGTTTTCAGGTCGAATCAAGCGGCCCGGAGCCTTGTATCGCACTGTGACGTGCTCGGGTGCCGCATCGGTCAGAGAACCGGCCCTGAACCGCCTCGGGCGAGTTATGCGTCTGAAGGGACAATGGCCGGTTCCCCGCGGAAGAAGAGGAAGAATCTGCGGCGAAGAGGTTGCGTCGACGAAAGAATTGGCTTTCTCTGAGGTAATCTTTCTATCGGAAGGGTGATTTATTGCACCTCGGGACAACCCTGGGGCAACACCTCGCATCTATTTTGTCGCTCCGTGTATCAATTGGCCTATTTTCGGGGGAGTATTTCTCGGCCATTGAATCGGCTTTTTATATAGCTTCCAGGATGAAAGACTCGCTGCGATCTGCGCGGCAGCGATCGCGTCCATTCTGCACAGGCTCTCGGCAGGTCTTTCAACCCTGGATGCGGCAATGCTTCCACGCAGGAGTTTCTGGATTATGGGCACTACCGTTGACACGCCCGTTACCGGGCAAGGCGGATCCGATTTCCCCTCGATGGGCGTACTGGAACACCCTGCGCCCGAGTACCTGGCCGTCATTCTTGAATGCCTGCAAACCATGAAGAATGGTGACTTTAGCGTGCGCCTCCCGGTCAGCTGGACGGGTCTGCCGGGCAAGATTGCCGACAACTTCAATGAGATCGTGATTGCAAACGAGCAGATGGCGTCGGAGCTCAAGCGCGTGGGCCAGGCCGTGGGCAAGGAGGGAAAGACGCGGGAGCGCATCCGCGTGGAGGCCCGGCGCGGCGCCTGGGACGACATGGAAGTGAGCGTGAACACGCTGGTCGAAGACCTGTTGCGGCCGACAACGGAAGTGACGCGCGCCATCGCCGCCGTGGCCCAGGGCAATCTTACGCAAACCGTGCGGCTGGACGTAGACGGCCGGCCCTTGGAAGGTGAGTTTCTGCGCTCGGCCAACATCGTGAACACCATGATCCAGCAGCTGGGCGTGTTTACGGCCGAGGTGACGCGCGTAGCGCGCGAGGTGGGCACCGACGGAAAACTGGGCGGGCAGGCGGTGGTTCCGGGCGTGGAGGGCAACTGGAAAGACCTTACGGATTCAGTGAACTCGATGGCCTCAAACCTGACGGGCCAGGTGAGAAACATCGCCGAGGTGGCGACGGCGGTGGCCAGCGGCGACTTGTCGCGCAAGATCACGGTCGATGTGCGGGGCGAGATTCTGCAGCTCAAAGAAGCCATCAACACGATGGTGGATCAGCTGCGTTCGTTCGCATCGGAAGTGACGCGCGTGGCGCGCGAAGTGGGCACAGACGGAAAGCTGGGCGGGCAGGCAGTAGTGCCGGGC
>DATJRT010000106.1:0-18771 GCA_035504495.1 Occallatibacter sp. | reverse complement strand
GTCTTCGCGGATGTCTACGCGATTGCCGGCCTCGGCAATCAATCCCGTCTGCTCGAGATTGGCAGCGGAACAGGCCACGCCACCCTCCCCTTCGCGCGCCGCGGGCTCTCCATCGACTGCATCGAACTGGGCGGGCAGATGGCTGCCGTGGCCCGGCAGAAGCTTGCGCCCTTCGGTCGCGTTCAGGTGTCCGTCACCGATTTCGACACCTGGAAAACGGACGAGAGCTATGACCTGATCTACTCGGCCAGCGCATATCAGTGGCTGAATCCCGGGACGCGCGCCGCGCGCATCGCACATTTGCTCCATCCATCGGGCTGGCTCGCGGTCTGGCGAAACCACCCGGCCCGTGGCTCAGGCGCAAGCCAAGGATTTTTCCTCGAAGCGCAGAAGATTTACGCGCGCGAGGCGCCCGAGCTCGCCGCCAAGTTCACCGGATTGCCTTCCGCGGAGGAGATCCGGCCTGAAGTAAGCGAAGAATGGCTCGCCTCCGGCCTCTTTCATCACGTGCAGGTGCGCAGGTATGCCTGGAAGACCGATTACGCTGCCGGCGAATATGTGCGCATGCTCGATACGCACTCCGACCACCGCATTCTGCCGGACAAAAGCCGGGCTCGCCTGTTTGACGACCTGGCGCAGCTCGTCGAGGAATTCGGTGGCAAGGTGACGCGGGAGCAGGTCACGCTGCTCGAGATGGCGAAAAGGTGCAGTTGATGGCGCGCGCGCCTGGTGCGCAATTACAATTCATTCCGATGGCTTCGAACTCCTCTACTCCTGCTTCCTCGTTGCCGCGCGTGCCTTCCGGCGCACATCCCAGCTCGCATCCGGCGGGCCCGGTCACCTTGGCCATCGACATCGGCGGCTCCGGATTGAAGGCCATGCTGCTCGATCCGGCCGGCAAGCCGCTGAGCGAGCGCGAGCGCGTGGAGACGCCGGCCGTGCCCACGCCCAGGGCTGTCCTGGCCGCGCTCGACGGGCTGGTCAAGCAGTTGCCGGGATTCGATCGCGTCTCCGTCGGTTTTCCCGGCGTCACCAAGAAAGGCGTCACCTATACAGCCGTCAATCTGCATCCTGAGTGGATGAACTTCCATTTTGAAGAAGAGTTGGCCAAACGCTGGAAGAAGCCCGCGCGCGTGGCCAACGATGCTTCCGTGCAGGGATACGGCGCAATCAAAGGCGTCGGCGTGGAGATGATCCTCACTCTGGGCACGGGCATGGGCTCCGCGCTCTTCACTGACGGCAAGCTCTGCCCCGGCCTCGAACTCGGCCACCATCCCTGGAAAAAGAAGACGTATGAGGATTACCTCGGTCGCCGCGGGCTGGACAAGCACGGCAAAAAGCAATGGAACAAGCTGCTCCAGGAAGCCATCGCGCAGACCGCCAGCACCTTCAACTGGGATCACCTTTACCTGGGCGGCGGCAACACCAAGAAGATCGACTTCGAGCCGCCGAAGAACGTCAAGCTCGTCTCCAATGAAGCCGGCCTTCTGGGCGGCGTGGCCCTGTGGAAGGACCAATAAGCCTCCCGATAAGCGCCCCGACAAGCCTCTTGAAGCGGCCCCTCGGGCAGATGGTACTGGCCTCATTCGCCGTCTTGCAGATAATTTCCCCTCCCGGGCGCACAATGATATCGCGAGAAGCCCATGCCCAACATCACCGTCACCGTGAGCGAGGTTGCCTATCGCAAGGCGCGCGTCTGGGCCGCGCAGAACGACACCTCCATCTCTGCCGTCGTGCAGTATTGCATTGAGCGTCTGCCCCGCCTGGCCATCGCGCAAACCGCCGCAGCCGCAACCACCCGCCGGCCGAGGGGGACACCCCCTCCCCCTGGGGTGAAAAACATGGGCTGTGAAACTGTGAAGCCTGATCCGAGCGAATCGAATCAATCGCTTCCGGCGCAAATCCTCACAGTTTCACAGGATCACAGCACTTGATTTGCAGTGTTTTTCAGCGTATTTTCGCGCAAAAAGGCGTATTTATCCGCGCGCCGGCGCCTTCAATCCCAGCTCGCGCATGGCAATCTGCAAATCGGCCCAGGCTTCCTTTTTCTGCCTTGGATCGCGCAACAAAAACGCCGGATGGTAGGTGACGATGAGCTTCGCACCGCGAAACGAATGCACGCGTCCACGCAGCCCGGCGAGGGGCTGGCGCTGCCCGAACAGATACGTCGCCGCCGTGGCTCCCAGCGCCACCAGCACCTCCGGGCGCACCACTTCAATCTGGCGGAAAAGGAACGGCGAGCAAGTGTTGGCCTCCTCGGGTTCGGGCGTGCGATTGCCGGGAGGCCGGCACTTGACCACATTGGCGATGTAGACTTCCTCGCGGCGCAGTCCCATGGCTGAAATCATGTTGTTGAGGAGCTGGCCCGCGCGACCCACAAAGGGCAGTCCCTGCGCGTCTTCGTCCGCGCCCGGGCCTTCGCCCACGAACATCAAGCGCGCGGAGGGCGAGCCGTCGGCGAAAACGATCTTGTTACGGCCCTTGTGCAACGCGCAGCGCGTGCAGTCGCCAATGTCGTCGCGGATGCTCTTGAGCGCGGCGGCGCGGTCGGCCGCGGTCAGGATCGGAAGCGCCGCCGTCGATACGGGAGATGATCTGCGCCCGGAAATAGCGGTCTCCTCGCCGAAAAAGCCGGCCTGCGCGGCAGATTGCGCTTCGCGCAGCGCTGCTTCGTCTGCGAGAATCGGCGTCACGGCCAAAGTCGATTCCGCGCGGCCCGGGACTGGCTCGGCCATCACCGCGGCGCGGCGATAGAAATCGGTAAGGCCCAGATCGCGGTAAAAGCGCAGACGCTCGGCAAGAGCTTCGCGCAGCGCGGGGTCGAGAACGCGCATCGCCCCTACTCCACGGTGAGCTGACGCCGGGTTCGTGCCGCGGCCACGATTTCCTCTTCTTGAACGCGCTCCCGCTCGTCCGCGTCGGCGCGGCTTTGCGGAACCTCACGGCCGTCGAGCTCAAGAACCACAGGCCGCGGACGGCGCAGGGTGAGGATCTCGTCGAGAATGCGGTCGGCGAGCTGGCGTTTGGGCATCAGCGGCAGTTCGATGGCCGTCGTGGGGGTGAGAAAGGTGGCAGCATTGGTGTCGGAGTCGATGCCCACATTTTCTCCCGCAGCGTCATTCACCACGATGGCGTCAGCCCCCTTGCGCAGCAGCTTCGCGCGCCCGTTTTCCATCTGGTTTTCGGTTTCCGCTGCAAAGCCGACGATAAGCTGTCCCGGGCGCCGGTGGCGCACCACCTCCGCCAGAATGTCCTCGGTTGGGGTGAGCTCGAGCGTCAGCGGTCCGCTGCGCTTGAGCTTCTGCCCGGAGACAACTGTGGGACGATAATCGGTAACGGCCGCAGCTTTGATCACGAGCGTGGCGCCGGCGGCGCGCTCAAGAACCGCGCTGCGCATCTCTTCCGCGGTTGTGACTCTTACAAGCTCGCAGCGCGCGGGCGCGTAAAGCGCCGTGGGTCCGCTGACGAGAATCACGCGCGCGCCGCGGCTCTGCGCAGCATCGGCCAGCGCGTAGCCCATTTTGCCGCTCGAGCCGTTGCCCAGAAAGCGCACGGGATCGATGGCCTCGCGCGTGCCGCCGGCGGTCACCAGAACGGTTTCCCCGGCAAAGTCGCGGCGGTGATGAAGCGCGGCCAGTACAAGGGCGGCAATGGATTCGGGCTCGGCCATGCGCCCGGCGCCTACCATGCCACAGGCAAGATCGCCGGTGCCGGGTTCAATAACGCGAACCCCGCGCTGGCGCAAAATCTCAAGATTGGCCTGCGTGGCCGGATGGTTCCACATGTTCACGTTCATCGCCGGAGCCACAAAGACCGGCGACGTGGCGGCAAGGTAAAGCGTCGAAACAAAATCGTCGGCAATGCCGTGCGCAAACTTGGCCAGAATGTTCGCCGTTGCCGGCGCCACCACCAGCGCATCTGCCCATTGCGCCTCCGCGATGTGATCGATTCCGCTTTGCTCGGTCGCGCAATCCTGCGGAGCGGGCTCATCCCAGAGGCTGGTCAGGACGCGATGGCCCGTGAGCGCGGCGAAGGTAAGCGGCTGCACGAATCTCTGCGCCCCGGCGGTCATCGTCACCCGGACTTCAGCCGACTGGCGCTGCAAGGCGCGCACCAGCTCCGCGGCCTTGTAAGCGGCAATTCCTCCGGAGACACCTACCAGCACACGCATGATTCGATTGTAAAGCAGCCGTCGGTTTCTCAGGCGCAGACTGGGGACGCGCACCGCTCGCGCGCTCGCGACGTGTGAGCGTTAACGAAGAACGAAACCAGTTTAGCTGAGCAGGATAGGAACCGCCGGCCCTTCGACCAGCGGCTTGGTGACGGCCACCTCGGCCTTGACGTAGGCAATCTTGCCGGCTTCGATTTCTTCCTGGGCGATGCGGCAGGCCTTGGTGGATTGGGTGGGGACCAGAGCGTGGGAACCGCTCTGTAATTGGCGTGCGCGCCGCGCCGCCACCAAGACCTTGCGGTAGTTCGAGTCGAAACTGGTCTCAATCGTCATCGGGTTCGTCTCCAAAGGGGAGTTGCTGCTGGCCGGACTCGCCGTTAATTCCGAAGGCCTCCAGCACAGGCTTGATCCGCTCCTGCGAGTTGGTTTGCAGGCAGGCTGCGGCCACTTCCAGCACCCTGCGCGAGCGATACGCTATCGGTTCGCCATTGCGGTAAAAACGCTCTGCCAGAACAATGGCCTCCAATTGCGCAACCGCCCGATCCAGGATGTCGTTGATGAGAATATAGCCGTATTGCCGAAAATTCTCAATCTCCTTCCTGGCTTCGCCCAGGCGGCGGTAGAGCTCGTCCTCATCCACCACGCCCTCGGCGCGCATACGATTGCGCAGCCGCGTGCGCAACACTTTGGGGTTGGGAGGCAGAACAAAAATGCTTACCGCCTCCGGCATTTTTTGCCGCACCTGCGCCGCGCCCTTCACATCGATGTCGAGCAGCAGGTCGTGCCCGGCGGCGCGCGCATCGTCGAGCGAAAGGCGCGCCGTGCCGTAAAGTCTTCCGAACACCTCGGCATGCTCGAGAAACAGGCCGGCATCGGCCATGCGCATGAACTCTTCGCGCGTAGTGAAATGATATTCGCGCCCGTTCTCCTCGGAGCCGCGCGGCGCGCGCGTCGTCCAGGAGATTGCGAAATCCACCCCGCTCACCTGTTTCCGCAGCTCGCTCACCAGCGTGCTCTTGCCTGAGCCCGAGGGCGCGGAGATGATAAAAAGAATCCCTGCCAAAGTTTGCGATTCCCTTTCGTTTTCGTTTCGATCACTGCGCTTCACTCGTTGCGATCGAGCTGTTCCCTGCTCCCTGTTCCCTGTTCCCTGTTCCCTGTTCCCTGTTCCCTGTCGAAATCATTCCACGTTCTGAATCTGCTCGCGGGCCTTCTCAATTTCCGCTTTCATGGCCAGCCCCAGTTCGGTTACCCGCGTGCCCTTGCCGCTCACGCCCCCGGTCTTGGAGAGCAGGGTGTTGGCCTCCCGATTCATTTCCTGGAGCAGAAAGTCGAGCTTCTTGCCGGCCTCGCCGCCGGAGGTGAGCAGCTCGCGAAAATGGCCGATGTGCGCGGTCATCCGCGCCAGTTCCTCTGAAACATCGCTGCGCTCCACCAGCACCGCCACTTCCTCGAGCAGTCGCTGCTGATTGAACTCCGGCCCGGCAGCGGCGCTGAGGCGCTGGGCAAGGCGCTCCTGGTAGCGCTTTTCAATCTCGGGGCGCAGCGCGGCCACGCCTTCCGTGGCTTCCGCCAGGCGATCGAGCGTGCCGTGAAGATTGGCCTCCAGGGCTTCGCCCTCACGCGCGCGCATGGCCTTCAACTGCTCCAGCAGCGGTCCGATCTGCTCGAGCACGCTTGCCGCCAGGTGCGAAAGATCTTCCTCGCGGCCGCCATCGGACTGCAACGCGCCCGGCAGCCGGAGTACGGAGTTCAGATCCGGCTCGCCATCAAGGCCGTGCTCGCGCCGCGCCGCGTCAAAGGCGGCAAGATATCCGCTCACGAGCTCGCGATTGTAGCCGGATTTTTGCTGCGAACCGCGATCGACCGAGAGCGTCAACTCCACGTGGCCGCGGATGAGAGCCTCTTTGAACAGCTTGCGCAGTTCCGTCTCCAGTGCGTCCAGGCCTGAGGGCAAACGGAACTGCAGATCGAGAAACCGGTGATTCACGCTTTTCAGGCTCATGGTGTAACCGAGCTGGGGATTGACCCGAACCTGAACCTGCGCAAATCCAGTCATCGAATAAAGAGGCATGCTTACTGTGCCTCCGGAAGAGCCGTGAAGTTAGACTCCATGGGTTCGGCGATCGGCGTTTCAGGCAAATCGATGAACTGCAATTGATAAAGTCTTTGATAGGTGGGCGAAGTGTTGAGCAGCTCCTCGTGGCAACCGATGGCCGTGATGCGGCCGTCCTCGAGGACCGCGATACGGTTGGCGCGGCGAATCGTGGAAAGTCGATGAGCGATGACGAGGACGGTCCGATCGAGCATCAGATTGGAAAGTGCGGCCTGCACCAGCGATTCGCTTTCGGCGTCGAGGGCCGAAGTTGCTTCGTCGAGGATGAGGATGGGCGCGTCCTTGAGCAGCGCGCGCGCGATCGCCATGCGCTGGCGCTCGCCTCCGGAGAGACGGAAACCTTTTTCACCGATGATGGTTTCATAGCCCTGTGGCATGCGCAAAATGAAATCGTGCGCCAGCGCGTTGTGCGCCGCGCGCTCCACCAGGGAGAACTTCACGTCGGGCTGGCCGTAGGCAATGTTGTTGCGCACCGTGTCGTTGAACAGGATGGTCTCCTGGGTAACCTGGGCAACCTGCCGGCGCAGCGAAGCCAGGGAGAGATTGCGAATGTCCTCGCCGTCGATCAGAATGCGTCCCGAAGTAACGTCGAAAAAGCGCGGGATGAGATTCACCAGCGTGGATTTGCCAGCGCCGCTCGGGCCCACCACCGCGAGCACTTCGCCGGCCCGCAATTCGAGGTCCACGTGATGCAGAATCTGCTGCTCGCCCTCCGCCTTCGAATAGGAGAAACCCACGTCTTCAAAACGGATCGAATCGCGGAAACCCAGCAGGGAAGCGGCCCTGGGGCGCTCGACCACGTCGTCCTTGGCGTCGAAGAACGCGAAGATGGACGCGGACGCGCCCAGGGCCTGCTGAAAGCTGTTGTAATAGGAGGCAAATCGGCGCACTGGATCGTAAAGCTTGAAGAGCGCGATGATGAACGTGATGAAGACCTCGGCCGTCATGCGTCCGTGCTGAATCTCGGTGCGGCCGATCCACAGCAGCAGCGCGATGGCAACCGAGCCGATAGTATCCATGAGCGGCGAGCTGATGGATTGCACGCGCACGCTGTGCAGATTGGCCCGGAAAAGGCGCTTCGCGGCTTTCTGAAAGCGGAGAATCTCCCACAGCTCCGTGTTGAAGGCCTTGACGATGCGATTGCCGGTCACGGTCTCGTGCAGGATGTTCTGGATCTCAGCCAGCTTGTCCTGGCCGCTGCGCGTCCGCTTGCGCACGGAGCGGCCGATGCGGCGCGCCGAAGTAATGACCACGGGAAGGAAAAGCAGTAGCGCCCAGCTCAAACGGCCGCCCAGGGCGACCACCAGGCACACGGTGGCGGCAAAGGTAAAAAACTGCTGCAGAAAATCGCCCAGCACGGAGCTGAGCGCGGTCTGCACGAGATCGACGTCGTTGATCAGCGTGGAAAGGATGGTTCCGGTCGTGTGCCGGTGAAAGAAGCTTGCCGAGCGGCGAATGATGCCCTCATACAGGCGGTTGCGCAGATCGGTGATGGTCCCGTAGCCGGCGTAATTCACCAGGTATGTGCCCGCGTAGTCGCAGATTCCCTTGATGATGGTTGACCCGATCAGCGCCACTGCGATCACGGTGAGCACATTGTGCATGTGCATCCAGTGGGGAATCATGCTGTGCACGTCGAAGCGCCATCGCGGCGGGGCCGACGGCAACAGCGGCAGTGCGCTGGATGTGGACTGCGGCCTGAGCACCACGCCAAGAATGGGCACAAAGAGGGCCACACGCAGAGTGTCGAGCACGCCGACGGCCGCAAGCAGAAGCACGCCCGGAACCCACTCGAGCGTGTACGGCAGCCCATAGCGCAGCAGGCGCAGAAAATTCCTCATGCAGGAGGACTCGCCCAACGAGACCAAACCGGTTGCGGATGAGCGCGAAAGTCCATCCACCTATTGTATCCGCAGAACAGGCGCAAACCAGTCGCCGAGAGAACGAGCCGGAACGGCCACGCTTCGGCCAGGGCATACGCAGGCGCGGCGGGTGCAGGATCGGTCGGACGCGGCGGCAGGCACGTTATCATAGCCGCGTGACCGCCAGCCACGCGAGCACGAACTGGAGCAACTTGAGCACGGTCTTCCTCGACCGCGACGGAGTGCTGAACAAAAAGGCTCCGGAGGGAGAATACGTCGCGCGGTGGAAGGATTTTCAGATCCTGGACGGCGTGATCGAGGCGCTGGGCCGATTGCGTCGCTCCGGACTGCGAACGATTGTCGTCACCAACCAGCGCGGCGTTGCCCTGGGCCGCTATTCGCTGCGAGACGTGGAAGCAATCCACGCGAAGTTTCAGGAGCTTCTGGGCGCGAACGGCGCACAGGTCGATGCCCTGTACGTTTGTCCTCACGACCGCCAAGAGTGCAACTGCCGCAAGCCGCTCCCGGGCTTGTTTGTACAGGCCGCCGCCGACTATCCCGGCATCTCCGCCGCGGAAAGCGTCATGATCGGCGATTCGCTCGTGGACATGGAGTTCGGAAGGCGCCTGGGAATGCGGACGATCCTCATTGAGGCGAGTATTGACGCGAGCGCCGAAGAACCTACGGCCGGGGATGAAAAAGCCCGGCAAATGGCGGATTTCCGCTCCTCATCCCTGCAAGAAGCTGTCGACGCGCTACTTGGGCGCAAATAAAAAGAAGAGCGGGAACCACCGGGACGGCCCCCGCTCTTGGCTATGAACTGAATCGCTCTTCGAACCCCACCCAGCGTTCCTCAAGCCGCCGTTGCTGCGCCGGGAAAAACCTCCAGCGCACGCGCCAATCGATTGAACGCGCGCTGGAATTCGGATTTGTCGGTGGCTGATTTCAAAAGCAATGTAGAAAAAGCCATGCCTGAAACACAAGTGAAATTTTCTGAATTTCTCACACCAACCTATGTATTCAGACGGCTTTAGCTCAAGCGTAATCGGAAATTCCGGGTTTTGGTCACCTGCGCCCCTTGGTCTTTCGAGTGCTAGTCATCATCCGGCCGGTCCCCAAAACCTTCTATCCGCGGTCGCAGAGGCTCCGGGCCCAGTTGCGAATCGAGTCCGGAGTCACCGCGTTCCCGCCGGCCTGGCTGGCTGCGAGCTGTACGGCAAAGTTGCCCACGGTCGCGCTCTCGCACTCGCCGATCTCCACCCGCAGCCCGGTGCGCTGCCCGGTCAACCCGATAAGCAGCTTGTTGCGGGCCGCGCCGCCGATCATGTGCGCGCAATCGAACTTGCGGCCAAGCATCTTTTCGAGGTTGGCGAGCGCGGCCGCATAGCGCAGCGCCAGACTTTCGAAGATCACGCGGGCAAAGCCGGGCTCGTTGCCGGCTATATCGGCAATGGCATCGAAGCCCAGCCGCTTCAGCTCGGCGTTGATACGGCCCGGCATATCGGTGTCAAGCATCAGCGTCTCGGCGTCCATATCGAGAAACGCGCCGGTCGGATGGCTCTCCGCGGCCTTCGCCACCAGCTCTTCTATGTCCCATGCGCGGCCTTGCGCGGCCCACGCGTCCATGCACTTCTTCAACACCCACATGCTGTTGATCAGCGAGTGAAAGAGCAGTCCGCCGCCGGCGGCGCCAATGTTGGCATAGCCCGCGTCGAGTGCAGCCTGCGTGGTGACGGGCGCGGCAGTCGTGGCGCCCACAAGGGACCACGTGCCGGAACTGATATACGCGCTGGAGCTGAGGTCTCCGGAGATCCCGGCGATGGCCGCCGCCGTATCGTGCGTGGCGGCTGCAATAATCTGCGCGCCGCGAAACGCCTCGATCTGCGCCAGCGAGCCATGCAACGGTCCTAGCACGGTGCCCGAGGGAACGATGGAGGGAGCAGCCCCCACGGAAAGATCGAGAGCTCGAAAAAGCTCGTTATCCCAGTCGCCGGTTTTCAGGCTCACAAGCCCTGTGTGGGAGGCGTTGGTGTACTCGGCCACGCGGCGGCCGCTGAGCCAATAGAGAACGTACTCGGGGAGCATGACCCACGGTGCGCTCGCGTCGATGCCTGAAGAAGGATCGGCGAGCAACTGGTAAATCGTGTTGATGCGATGCGGCAGAGTTCCCGTGCGCCGGTAAAGATCGAGAGGAGGGATCAGCGCATCCACAGCCTGCTTGCTGGCCACGGTGCGCTCGTCGCGATAGCAGAATGGCTCGCGAAGCGCGCAGCCGTCTGGGGCAAGGCGTACGTAGTCCACTGACCAGCCATCCACCGCGATGGACGCAATGCCTTCCGGGGCGAGCGCCGCGCATTGGCGCAAGCCTTCTTCGAGACCCGTTAGGATCGACGCGAGCGGCCAATGGAGCGAATCGCCGCGATGGACGGGACCGTTCGAAAAGCGATGAATAAGGTCGATTCGCGGCTTGCCGCCGGGCCACTGCAGCAGCGAAACGCGGCAGCTCTCCGCACCCAGATCGATGGCAACGCGCGCAGGCTCCGGCATGGAGTGGGTTCCGCTCAGCGCAGGAAAGCGTCGGTCAGGCCGCCATCGACGGGAATCACGTGGCCGGTGGTGCAGCGCGCGCGGGGACTGGCCAGGAACAGGATGGCCTCGGCGCAGTCGGCCGGGTCGATGGTTTTGAGCGTCAGCGTGCGCTCGGCGTAAAAGGCGGCCAGGCGGCTGCGCAGTTCCTCGTCGCTGAAGGACTCCTGAAAGGGAATGTTGTATTTCTGCAGCGAAGCGCGCACGCGGTCCCGGGGAAACATCGTGGAACCCTTGACCACTGTTGCCGGGCTGATGGCGTTCACGCGTACGTTGGGTGCCAGCGAAACCGCCAGTTCGCGCACCAGATGCGAGAGCGCAGCCTTGCTCACGTCATAGGCCTCGCTGCCGCGCTTGGCCACAACTGCGTTGGCTGAACTGGTAAACACAATGTTGCCGTGAAGGCTCTGCTCGTCAAAAACCTTGGCCACCTCCGTGGCCAGCAGGTAGTTGGCGGTTACGTTCACATCGAGAGTGGTGGCCCAGGCGCTGTCGGAAATCGTGCCGTCCGGCGAGGAGGGAAACAGCGCGGCGGTATTCACCAGAATGTCGACACCGCCGAAGGCGGCAACGGCCGCATCGATTGCGGCGCGGATGGCCTCGCGACTGCGAATATCCACCGCCGCGGAGGCGGTGAACTCGGCCGAGGTAAGGCCGGCCAGCTCTGCGCAGACGCGGGCCGCGCCTTCGGCATCGCGGTCGGCTACCACCACGTGCGCTCCGCGCGCTGCAGCCAGGCGCGCCACTTCGCGGCCAATCCCGCTGGCTGCGCCGATCACCAGCGCAACCCGGCGGCTCAACTCCTTTTCCGGCGGCTGGCGGCGGATCTTCGCTTCCTCGAGGGCCCAATATTCGATCTTGAACGCCTCTGCGGCAGGCAGCGCCACGTAGTTGGTGAAGACACGAAAGCTCGCCGGATCCGTGCCCGGCTGGCATTGCGGAACGGGACCGGCGACTTCGCCTTCGGCGAGCAGGCTGGCGCCTTCCATCACGTGAATCGCGTTGGTGTAGAACTCGCCCACGATGCGCGCTTCAGTCTTGTTCTTGCCGAAGCTGAACATGCCCAGGCCGGGAATCAGCACCACCGCCGGGCTGGCATCGCGGATGGCCGGCGATCCGGGAGTGGCAAAGGCGCGATAGTAGACGCGATACTGCTTGCGGTATTCAGCCAGCGAACGCTCAATCTGCTGGCGCAGCGCGTTAAGATCCTCGCCTGCCGCCCAGGGGACAAACAGAGGGCGAATCTTGGTGCGGATGAAGTGATCAGGGCAGCTCGTGCCCAGAAACGCCAGCTCCCGCGCCTGCCCGGAGTTGACGAACTGAAGAACGTCGGGTGCATCGGAAAAACTGGCAATGAAGCGCTGCTGCGCGCTGATGCGTCCGCGAAGAAACGGCGCAATGCGCACCGCAAGCTGCCGCCGGTCTTCGCGCGCCGGAACGGCCTCGCCGCCAAAGCGCACCTTGCCCTGGCCGTGCCGCTCGATAAACTGGCCGATGCTGTCAATCATGGTGATGGTGTTCAGGTAGCACTCGCGCTGCGTCTCGCCCCAGGTAAAAAGCCCATGGCCGCCCAGCACGATGCCGTCGCAACCGGGATTGGCTTCCACCGCGCGCTTCATCATCATGGCCAGCTCAAAACCCGGGCGCTGCCACGGCAACCAGACCAGGCTGTGGCCGAACTCGCGGTTGAACTCCTCCGTCTTGGCTTTGCCGTTGGCCGCTGCCGCCAGCGCAATGCCCCAGTCGGGATGCAGATGGTCCACATGCCTGAACGGCAGAAAGCCGTGCAGGGGCGTGTCAATAGAGGCAGCCACGGGGTTGCTGCGAAAGGTGCAAAGCGGATACAGGGCCACCATCTCGTCTTCCGTATCCACGCCCTTGTAGCTGCGCTCGAGCGCGAGCAGCTTGTCGAGATAAAGCGTGGCAAAGCCGGAGCGCTTGATGCTGCCCAGGTCGCCGCCCGAGCCTTTCACCCACAGCACTTCCACCGGCTCGCCGGTCAGCGGATCGGTTTCCTTGATCTTCGAGCTGGTATTGCCGCCGGCGAAGTTGGTAATGCGGAGATCGGAACCGAGCAGATTCGATCGATAGCGCAGCAGCTCTGGCTCATCGAGCGTGGCGGCTACGCTCGCATCCCAGCGGTCATCGAGAAACTTGAGCACGGGTGAAACCACTGTCGCCGTTGTCATAAGCATCAGTCTTCAGGAGAAAGTCTGCAATCTCAAACACCATCATACAGCCCGGAACAAGCGAAATTCCCGTTTTCAAGCGGAGTCGCCGGCCGCCGCCGGCCCCGTTTCGTGCCCGGTTGCCTGCCCCGCTGCGTGCGTTTTTTCGTGTGTCGACGCATGCCCGTGCGCCGTATTTGCGGCCACCAGCTCGGCGGCCAGCGTTTCCGCGGTCACGGCGCGATGATGCACGTAATTGTAGGGCGGCACGGTGTAGCCGCGGAGCAGGGCAATCCCGAGCTGGATCAGGCGCGGGCCGTAGCTCTCGGCTTCGTGCGAGATGGACCCGATCAGAGCGCTAACGCCGGTTCGCATCTCGTCGAGAGCCTCTGGAATGCAATCCTGCCCGACTATGGCGAAATTGGCCTCTCTGCCTGCCTCGCGTATGGCATCCAGCACGCCCAGCGCGCTTGAATCGGTGGCGGCGGCTACCAGCGTGTGCTCGCCGTGGGAATCGCGCAGAAACTCACTCATTGCGCGGCGGCTGGCCTCGCGCATGCCGCGGCCTTCGATCTGGAAGTAGCTTTCCGGGCTCAGATCGGTCAGGCGCTCGCGAATGGCGTCGAAAGCGCCGGAGATGCGGCTCTGGACAAAACTGCCAGCCTCGCTGAAGCCCACGCCCACCACCCTGTCCACTTTTCCTTTCCACCTTCGCTGCGCAAACTGCGCCAGTAGAGAGCCGGCCTCGTAGCCCACTTCGAAGTTGTCCACGCCGAAATAGGTCGCGTTGGGGTGAGGAACGTCGATGGCAACCAGGGGAATATCGGCCTTCTTCAGGATGTGCGCCACGCGCGGGGCCACGGCTTCTTCCACCTGGAATTCAAGCACCAGGTCCACGCGCTTGGAGACGAATTCTTCCGCGTTGCGCACCGCCGCTTCCGGATCGAAGCGATTGTCGAGGACCACAAGCTCCACGCCCGCGGCAGCCGCAGCGGCAGTCACGCTCTGCGCCACCGCGACGGAGAAGGGCAGATCGGCGCTCTGCACGGCAAACCCGAAGTGCAGGCGGCGCGGACGCGAAACCAGGCGGTACTGGCCGCTCTGCGTCTGCGCCAGGTAACCGCGATGCACCAGCGTCTTCAGGATGCGGTAGACGCTGGTCTTAGAGATTCGCGTCTTCTGGTACACATCTTCGAGCGTCAGCGGCGCGTGATCCCGCTCCAGCAGCTCAATTACATCGAGCGCCTTCGAAAGAATAGGAATCAGGTAGAGCCGCTTGATCTTGGCTTTCGGCAATCAGACCTCCACTTTCCTTGCTTTTCATTGCCCGGCCCCACACCCCGATTCATTCCAAAATATCAGGGAACGGCGCGGCTATGCATAACTGCTGACCGCCGAGCCCCGGCTGCCGCGCTCGCGCGCGATGCGCTCCACATACCCCCCGGCGCGGAGAGCTTCGAGGGGATCGGGGGGTAGTCCCCGCGCTTCGCGCCAGGCGCGCGTGAGGGGCCGCACATCGCGCCAGAAGGCCCCGCGAAACAGCTCTTCCGCCGCCACCAGATCGCAGGCCTGCTGAAGCTCCTTCAACCGTTCCCGGTCGACGAGTGCCGCCTTCAGGTACAGCTCCTGCGCGGTCACCACGGTCTGCACCATGGCTTCCATCTTGCCCTTCAGGTTGTGGCTTTGATCGATCATGTAGGCCACGCTCAATTCCACGCCATCGCTCGAGGCCGCGTGAATCTCATGGAAAATGCGGAAAATCTGATAGGGGTCGATGGAGCCGAGGGTGAGGTCGTCGTCGGCATAGCGGCGATCGTTGAAGTGGAATCCGCCCAGCAGGCGCGTGTGCAGCAGCCAGGCCACAATCTGCTCGATGTTCTGCGAGAGGTAATGATGGCCGGTATCGACCAGCACGCATGCTTGCGGCCCGGCGTGGCGCGCAAGATAAGACGACATGCCCCAGTCGGCAATATCGGTGTGGTAGAACGCCGGCTCGAAGGGCTTGTACTCGATCAGCAGGCGCTGGCCTTGGTTGAGACGTCCATGCGCGGCGCGGAGCGCGTCTTCAAGCCAACCAATGCGCCGGCGCACGCTTTGCGTGCCGGGGTAATTGGAGCCATCGGCCAGCCACAGGGAAATGTCGCGCGAGCCCAGCGCACCGGCAACTTCGATCGAATCGAACACATGCTGAAGGGCCTTCTCGCGGATGGCCGCTGAGGGATTGCACAGCGAACCAAACTTGTATTCCTGGTCCTGAAACAGGTTGGGATTGATGGAGCCGGAACGAATCCCGCAACGGCGCTCGAGTGCGTGGACTTCGGGCACGTCCTTGAGCCCGTCAGGCAAGTCCCAGAGGACGTGGAGCGCCAGTGTGGGCGTGACGCCGGTGAGCCGGTTGACTTCAGCCGCGTCGGAGAATTTTTCCTCGAGGGTGGTCGCCGCGGCGGCCTGCGCAAACTTGCCGAAGCGTGTGCCGGTGTTGGCAAACCCCCACGAGGGAATCTCGATTTGAAAGGCATCGAGAGCTTTAAATGCAAGATCGTGGATTTGAGAATTTGCAAGTGTCATTGGGTTACCTCTTGCCTGGCCGGTCGCCTCCGTTTTCTTCCCTTTCCCTCCTGTTTCCATTCACAGTTGCTCCAGCGTCTTCATCGCGGACGAGAATCACATTCAGAAAACGCGGACCGTGCACGCCCTTGATGCGCGTCATTTCAATGTCGGCCGTGGCGCTGGGCCCGGAGATCCACGTCACCAGCCTCGGTGGCTCCGAGCAGCGGTCGAAGTATTCCGGCAAGGACTCCACCACCTGGCTGGCACGCAGAATGCAAAGGTGCCAGTCCGGCAGAAGCGAGAGCACGCGGCGGCCCTCCGCCGCCGTGTGGTGAAGGATGATGGTGCCGGACTCGGCCACGCCGCAGAAGCACGCGGTCAGAACCCCGTCGGCGCGCTCAATTTCGCCCATCTCGAGCTCACCGGTCTCGGGGCCGCGGTCGATCTTCCATTTGAAACCGGGAGCGACCCAGTCCTGCGGAAGGCCTTCGGGCGCGACCAGCGTTCGTCTCCCGCAGCGGGTTAGCTGCGCGGCGATTGCGGCCGGCAGTTCTTCCGGACTGCATTCAGTGGTCTCGGCGTCGTACTCGCGCAGCCGTTCCATCATCAGTTCAAGCCGGGGCTGCGCGGACAACGAGCCGCGGCGAACGTAATCGCGCGGCAGCCCTGGCCATGAGCGCAGCGCGTCCATCTCCGAACCCGACCCCGACCCTGACGACGCGCCTGCTGCAGCCGGCGCCGTCGCCGTGTGGACGCGCCCGAGAATCTGCTGGCGGCTTGAGGTTTCGGGGCTCATCGGCCCTCCCTTGTCGCCACTCCGCCGCGGTTTGCCCACCAGGCGTGAAAGGTCTGCTTAGGCAGCCCGCGCAGATCGCGCGTTTGTGTCCACTCGGCGCCAATCGAGGGCAGTGCATGAATCCAACCATCTTTCCGGGTAAAGAGACCCAGGCCGATGCGCGCTATCCGCTGCGCCGCATGAAAGAGCCAGGCGCGCGAAAATATGAGGGCAGCGATCCGCAGTGCCAGATACATGGGATCAAAGACCCGGCCCATGCGGCTGCGCTCCTGATCGGTGATCTGGGCGCGCAGATCGATGAGCACCTCGGGAATGTTGATCTTGACCGGGCACACCTCGTAGCAGGCGCCGCACAACGACGAGGCAAACGGGAGCGATTGCGCGTGGCGCATCTGCATGAGCTGCGGCGTAAGGATGGCGCCGATAGGACCGGGATACACAGAGCCGTAAGCATGCCCGCCGGTCTGGCGATACACGGGACAAGCGTTCATGCAGGCCCCGCAGCGGATGCAGCGCAGGGTCTGTCGCTCTGTCCTGCGCGCAAGAATCCGCGAGCGGCCGTTGTCGAGCAGCACCACATGAAAGCGCTCGGGACCGTCCCCGGGAGTAACGCCGGTCCAGAGTGAGGTGTAAGGATTCATGCGCTCGCCCGTGGCCGAGCGCGCCAGCACCTGGAGCATGACTTCGAGATCCTGGTAACGCGGCAGAACTTTCTCAATGCCGGCCAGCGTGATGAGGGTTCGCGGCAGAGTAAGGCACATGCGGCCGTTGCCTTCCGACTCGACCACCGCCACCGAGCCCGTCTCCGCAATGAGAAAATTGGCGCCGCCAATAGCCACGGGAGCGCGCAGGAACTTCTCGCGCAGGTAATTGCGCGCAGCAGCCGTCAAGGCCTGCGGATTGTCGGAGAGATTTTCGATACCCATGCGGCGGGCGAAAATCTCGCGCACCTGGCTGCGGTTCACATGCAGCGCAGGCGCGACGATGTGTGAAGGTTCGTCCTCGCCCAGTTGGAGGATGATCTCGGCCAGATCGGTTTCGAAGACCTCGATGCCGGCCGCCTCGAGAAAGGGATTGAGCTGAATCTCCGCCGAAGTCATGGTCTTGATCTTGATGACCTCGGAGGCACACTCGCGCCGCAGCAGGTCGAGAATGATCTGCCGCGCTTCGTCGGCATCGGCGGCCCAATGCACCTGGCCGCCGGCCGCTGTGCAGCGCGTCTCGAAGAGCTCCAGATACGCGCCGAGATTTTCGAGAGCGTGCGCACGGATGGCCGCGGCCGCCGAACGCAGCGCCTGCCAATCGGCTTTCTCTTCCACCAGGCGGGCGCGCTTGGCCTGAATCACGTCCACGGCATGGGCCACATTCTTGCGTAGTTGCGGATTGCGCAGCACCGGCAGCGCCGCCACCGGAAACGGCGGCGCGTGCGCAGGATCGAGCACCGGGCGATTAGCCGGATGAGGAGTCGCGGCATTCATGCACACGCCTCCGCCGGAGCCGCTTCCGTGCTGGCTAGAATCTCGGCAAGATGGATGGTCTTCATCCCCGCGAATTGCCGGTGCATGGCTCCGCCCATGTGCATGAGGCAGCTGTTGTCGAGCGCGGTGCAGTACTCCGCCCGGGTGTCGGCCACGTCGCGGAGCTTCTCCGCCAGCATGGCCGACGAGACCTCCCCGTTTTTTACCGAAAACGTGCCCCCAAAGCCGCAACAGCGATCAAGGTTCGCCAGCGGAACCAGATCGAGCCCGCGCACCTTGGCCAGCAGACGCCCCGGGCGATCGCCCAGGGCCAGGGCGCGCAGACCATGGCAACTGGCGTGGTAGGTCACGCGATGCGGAAAGTAAGCGCCCACGTCTTCCACGCCCAGCTCGTCGATCAGGTACTCGCTCAACTCGAAGACCCGCGGCAGCAGCGTCTCGAACGCGCGCCGCAGGCTTGCATCGCCCCGCTCCTCGATCAGGCCGGCATACTGCTCCCGAATCATGGCCACGCACGACGATGATGGGATGACAACCGCTTCTGCGTCCTGATACATTCGAACAAAGCGCCGGGCCAGCGAAAATGCTTCAGGACGGAAACCTGTGTTCGCATGCATCTGCCCGCAGCAGGTCTGCTGCGGACGGAAATCGAGGACCACCCCCAGCCGCTCCAGCAGGGCAACCACGGCGCGGCCCGTCTCAGGAAACAGCGTATCGTTGTAACAGGTGATGAAAAGTGAAGCCCGCATCGCCAACACCAGCACGATCAATCACATCCAGGAAGAGGCATAATATATCATACGAAATCAATTGTCTATTGCAATGGGCGATTTCGTAGATCTTGCCTGGCGTCACCCGCTGCACAATCTTCGCGAAGCGGCCGGATTGAACCCGCGACGGATATACTTTGGTTCGCAAGGGATGAAGGAAGAGCGGCCGCATTCTTTGCCCTGTTCCGGAAGGGTCAACTTTACCGGGGCAGGTCCGTCTAAATAGTTGAAATGTGCCGGCCATCTCGAGGATTTCTTCTTCTGTCCCCGGTTC
>DATJRT010000105.1:0-6059 GCA_035504495.1 Occallatibacter sp. | reverse complement strand
TCGGGTAATGTCGCGGTGCTCATGCGCGTCTCCGGAACTCAAGAAGCGACCAGGGGCCCGTAGAGATCGGGGCGGCGGTCGCGGTAAAACTGCCAGGTGCGGCGCACTTCGGCAATCTCGTCGAGGTTGAGGTCGGCGGTGAGCACCTCATCCTTGTCGCGCGAGGCCTGGGCGACGATTTTGCCGCGGGGATTGGCGAAGTAGCTGGAGCCGTAAAACTCGCCGATGTTCCACGGCGGCTCCGTTCCCACGCGATTGATGGCGGCAATGAAGTAGCCGTTGGCGGCGGCGTGGGCGGGCTGCTCCAGCTGCCACAGATACTCGCTCAGGCCGGCCACGGTGGCGGAAGGGTTGAAGACGATCTCCGCGCCGTTCAAGCCCAGGCAGCGCGCGCCCTCAGGAAAATGGCGGTCGTAGCAGATGTACACACCGATTTTGACGAAGCCGAGATCGAAAACGGGATAGCCGAGGTTGCCGGGACGAAAATAAAATTTCTCCCAGAAACCCGGCGCGACGTGGGGAATATGCGTCTTGCGGTATTTGCCCAGATAGGCGCCATTGTTGTGAATCACCGCGGCGGTGTTGTAGAAGACGCCTTCCTGCTCGACTTCGTAGACGGGCACGACCATGGCGATGCGCAGTTCTTTGGCCAGCGACTGCATCAGGACGACGGTGGGTCCCTCGGGCACCGGCTCGGTGGTTTCATACCACTTCACGGATTGTTCGGCGCAGAAATAGGGGCCGTTGAAGATCTCCTGCAGGCAGACGATCTGCGCGCCGGCAGCGGCGGCCTGGCGGATGAGGCCCACGTGCTTTTCGACCATAGCCTCTTTTTGGCGGGCCAGCGGCTCGGTGGCGGGAATGGCGTTGGACGCCTGGATGATGGAACATCGAACGACGCGGGACATTGCGCTCCCCTCGCATGAGAAAAACCGTGAGTCTTTGAAGTTAATTGAAAAGGGCGCGGAGGGCAATGGGGTGGGGTCCGGCCGGCGAAAGCGCCGGCCCGGTTTGACTTGGCCAAGGGCAAATCCAATAATCGAGAGAGATGGACATCTACGAAGAAATCGTCGCGCTCAAGCGGGAAGGCCGCCGGGGAGCGGTGGCCACGATTGTGAACGCGCGCGGGTCCATCCCCTCGTTCAAAAGCGCGAAGATGCTGGTGCGCGACGACGGGTCGATTGCGGGCACCATCGGCGGAGGCTGCGTAGAGGCCGAGGTTTGGCAGGCGGCGCGCGATGTGATGGCGAACGAAAAGCCATGCTCGCTGAGCTTCGACCTGAACCAGGACCCGAAGTACGACACCGGGCTGGTGTGCGGGGGCACGCTGGAGATTTTCATCGAGCCGGTGCTGCCGGCGCCTCTGCTCTATCTCTTCGGCGCGGGCCACGTGGCGCTGGAGCTGTTCAAAGCCGCGAAAAACGCGGGCTTCGAAGTGATCGTGGCCGACGACCGGGAGGCCTACGCAAATGCAGAGCGGTTTCCGGGGGCGCGGGCGATTGTGGCGCGGGATTTCGACGAAGCCTTCAGGGAGCTGGCGCCGCGCGAGTCTTCCTATATCGTGATCGCCACGCGCGGGCACCGCGACGACATGCGGATTCTGCGCTGGGCGGCGCAGACGCAGGCGCGGTACATCGGCATGGTGGGCTCGCGGCGCAAGGCCATTACCGTGGTGCGCGAGCTGGCGGCGGAGGGACTCGACCCTGCCCTGTTCGAGCGGCTGCGCTCGCCGGTGGGGCTCGACATTGGCGCGGAGACGCCGGAGGAGATCGCGGTGTCCATCCTGGCCGAGCTGATTGCCTTTCGCCGGCACGCGGAAGGGGCTCTGCCGCACATGAGCTGGGCGCACAGTAGCCGCTCCGGCGCGGCGGCTGCGGCAGACGAAGGCGCGGAGAGCGAGCCCGCGGCTGCTAAAAAGTGAAAACACCATGCCGGCTTTGTGCGGATTGATTCTGGCCGCGGGCGCTTCCCTGCGCATGGGCACGGAGAAAGCGCTGCTGCCCTGGCCTCCCCATTCGGCAGATGGAACCACCCTGCTCTCGGCGCACATCGCGGCGCTGCGGCCGCACACGCAGGCCGTGGTGGTGGTGACGGGGAGAAACGTGGATAGGCTGGAGCCGGTGATTGCGGCGTGCGGCGCGGAGATGGCGGTGAATCCGGAGCCGGAGCGGGGACAATTCAGCTCCTTGCAGGCGGGGCTGGGCGCGGTGATCGAGAAGGGTTTTGGCGGGGCGATGATTACGCCGGTGGATTGCCCGCCGCTGAGCGCCGCCTCGCTGGAAAAGCTTTGCGTGGAGTTTGAGCGGGCGCTCCGGAAAGGGCTGTGGGCGGTGACGCCGGAGCACGAAGGACGGCACGGGCACCCGCTGCTGGCCGGAAGCGCCTTGATCGCGGCGTTCCTGAGCGCGCCGCTCACCAGCAATGCCCGCGAGGTGAAGCACGCGTACGCAGCGCACATTGCTGCCGTGCCGGTGGCCGAGAAGTTGAGGAGCGCGGGAATGAACACGCCGGCCGAGTATTCGGCTCAGGCGCGTGCGTGGAGCTGATCGAGAGCCGCATCGAGCGTATCGAGCGCAAGCTGGGCCGCGTGCTGCGACGCCGGAGGCAAACCGCCTACGGCGGCGAGCAGCGCTTCCTTGCGCAGGGCGCGGGCCTGGGCCGTGGATTTGCCCAGGGCCAGCTCGGTAAGCGCGGAAGCACAGGCCATGGAGGCTACGCAGCCTTTGGCCTGAAAGCGAATCTCCGCGATCTGCCCGAAGGCGATCTTGAGCGTGAGCTTGAGAACGTCGCCGCAGGCGGGATTCTCGACCTGCGCCGAGGCGTCGGGATGCTCCAGCACTCCCGCGTTGCGCGGATGCTCGAAGTGATCGAGGACCTGAGGCGAATACATGGCGTCCGCCTGCCGTTCGTATTCTACTGTTTTGCCGCGGGGATTGCCTGCGCCTGCCGGAGCGAGAAGATTTCGGTAACCAGAAAGAGATCCGTGAGCAGGGCGCGCAGATGAATGGATGCGTTGAGATTGTCAATCAACTGCGAGCCGATGACGGGCTGCGCGAGGACCAGTTCGAGCGCGGCGATGGAGGTTTCCGCGTCGCGGGCGAGGACGGCGAAAAAGCGCTCGTAGGTGGCCGCCGGCGCAAGCGCCAGGTCGCGGGCCGCGGCGGCGCAGGCTTGCTCCAGGCCGCGCATGGCTTCCGTGGCGCCGGCGAGCTTCAGGCGCAACTGGCGGCCCAGGTCGCTGCCGTCCTCGGTGGCGAAGCCTTTGGCCGCGTAGGAAAGCGTGAACTCGTAGCAATCCTCGATGATGTCGCAGAGCCGGGCTATATCCGTAAGGACAGGTTCCCTGGCGACAGAATCGGCCGGCATGGCGTCATTGGGCATATCCGGCTCAGTCGGCATCGCTGGCGGCGTAGCCGCTCTTCTCTTGCGAGTTCGCAGGCTTGTCCACAACCCAGCGCTCCGGGTCGTGCTCTTCGAGATAAAAGTCGCGGTTCATCCAGCCGAAGATCATCGACTTGGTGATGGGCAGCTTCTCCGGGCGGACTCCCATGTAAACGTGCACGATGACCAGGGCGATGAGGCCCACGCCGGCGAGGCCGTGGAGCACGTACATCAGGCCCCAGGTCATGTCGCTGAAGAGGTAAGGATTGCGCGTGAAGAGCGGCGTCTGGATGCGCTTCATCATGAACAGCCCGGTGCCGATCACGGCGAGGCCGGCGATGACGATGACCAGGTGGTAAAACTTGTTTTCGAGCGGGTACTTGGCGAAGCGGCGCGGCGCGGGCGCAGGCTTGCCGAAGAAGCGCAGGGAGCGGCTGATGGAGTCGCGGAGGTCGATGCGGTCAGGCCAGATGGACCAGAAGTCGAGGAAGAAGGAGGAATGAATGACGTGGAAAAGGATGGAAACGGTGAGGACGATTCCGGCGATCCAGTGATAGAGAACCCAGTTGAAACGAACGCCGACCCTGGGCAGAAAGGCCGTGAACAGCAGCGTGAGCATGGATGCGGCCATGACCCAGTGAAAGAGGCGCGCGGCCAGCGAGTGGCGGGGAACGCGCTCCGGGATGGCGGATGAGGCCACGGGCGCGGGATTTTTCGCGAAGGCCTTGGGACCGGCGACAAAGGCCACGTAGAGCGCGTGGACGATCATGAAGAGCAGGCCGAAGATGACCGCGACCCAGATGAGTCCCCAGGCGATGTGCGCGGGAACATGCTGGCCCCAGGGATCGGTGACCCACTGAATCAGCTCCATGTGGCCTCCGGAACACCGGGGTCCCCAGCGAGCCCGCTTTTGGCTTGCTGGGGTGAAACACCTGCGATGGCGCGTTTGACCAGGTTGCGCATGAGCGGAATTTTGTAGGCGTTGAACTGGAGCGGAACGGCGCCCTGGACGGCGAGCTTGCCGGCCATTTCACCGGTCGAAGCATCTGCGGGCTTGCCCACGACCGCGTCTTCCACGTTGCGCAGGCGCATGGGGCGCGGGGCGACGGCGCTGACGGCGATACGGATGCGGCTGATGGAGCCGCCGTTGACTTCCATGGCGGAGGCCACGTTCATGATGGGGAAGTCCCACACATTGCGGTCGCGGACTTTTTCGAAGTAGAACTTTGCACCCGACCAGGCGGAGGGAATGCGAATGGCGGTGAGCAGGTCGCCGGGCTCGAGGATATTCAGCTTTGTGATATCGACATCCGGGCCGATGAAGTAGTCTTCGGCGTCGACCACGCGCTCGCCCTTTGGCGTCTGGATGACGAACTTGGCGTCGAGGGCAATGAGAGCGGGCGCGGAATCGGAGGGATGCACGGCCACGCAGCGGTCGGCGCCAAAGATGGCGTGCTCGCGGTTGCGGCCCACGGGCGTGTCCGCATAGCAAATATTGCCGCCGGCGCGATAGCACGGCCAGCCGCCGCGATAGTACCAGCAGCGCGTGTCCTGGGAAACATTGCCGCCAAGCGTGCCCTGGTTGCGAATCTGCGGCGAGGCGACGAGAGAGACGGCGTCAGAGAGGACGCTGTAATTCTTCTGGATCTCGGGGTGGTTGGCAATTTCCGTCAGCGTAGTCATGGCGCCGATCTCGATACCGTCGCCGCTGACGCGGATTCCCTTCAGCTCGTCGATGCCGCTCAGATCGACAAGGACCTGCGGTTTCTTGATGCGGTCCTTGAGCCAGTCGAAGCTGTCGAGGCCGCCGGCCATGATCCAGGCGCCGCTGCCGTTCTGCTCGAGGAGCCGGGTCGCCTCGGCCACAGAATCCGGCTGCAGCAGATCGAAGGCGGGCATCACATCGCGAAAGACTGCCATAGCTCTCTCCGTCTCACATCCGGTCAGATGTGAGCCACCAGGGGATTTTGCATCGGGCGCCCCGCCTGATAGGACGCAAGAATGGTGTCGCAATTTACGGGTGTGCGCTGGAAAATGTCGTCACCCAGCGCGTCGGAAAGTGCATTGAGGATGGAGGCACAGCCTCCGCCCACGGGAGGCTCGCCGCAGCCGCGCGCGCCCACCGGTGTCTCCGGATCGGGAATGTTGAGCGCGTTCCACTTCATGTCCACCGGCACATCGAGAATGGTGGGCGGCTTGTTCTGGTAAAAGCGCTCGGCCACGGTGACGCCGTATTGGGGGTCGATCACCCACTTCTGCCCGATAGCGTGGCCAATGCCCAGCGTGGAGCGGCCCAGGACCTGGCCGCCCAGCGCGGCCGGGTGCAGCACCGTGCCCACGTCCGCGTAGCCCAGATAGTCGGTAATGACGTACTTGCCCGTCTCCACATCGGCTTCCACCTCAGCGAAGCAGGCGAGGAAAGAGTACGAATCGCCGTCGTGGGGATATTTGTCGCGGGCTGAAGCCACCAGCCCCTGGCCGGCTAGAGCCGTCACGGCCTCCCTGGTGGCCTTGTGCACGTCGGGATTCACCTCGTGTCCGTCGTAGATGCCACCCATTTTGACGGCATGCTGCGCCGCCTGCGCGAAACTCATGCCGGCGCCTCCACCCTTGCGGGCAACGCGCAGATTGGAGACCTCGTAGTCGCCGGGCTGGCCGCCGAGGGCGTTGGCCGCAAC
>DATJRT010000104.1:0-11351 GCA_035504495.1 Occallatibacter sp. | reverse complement strand
CCGGCCATGCCGGAACAACGAGAGCAAAGAGGAAAACACGATGCCTGAAGAAACCCATGCAAGAACGCCCGGTGCGGGCGACGGTCCCTCGGGACAACAAGGCGGATCCGGTCCCCGCGAAGGCGGAGGCGGTCCGCGGCCCGGAGGCCGTCCCGGCGGTGGTCCCGGCGGACGGGGAAAATTCTTCCGCCGCAAGAAGGTCTGCAAGTTCTGCACCGAGAAGATCGATGCGATTCCGTATCGCGACGTGCGGCTCCTGCAGCAGTTCGTGGCTGAGCGCGGCAAGATCGTTCCCCGTCGTCTCACCGGCGTTTGCACCACGCACCAGCGCCGGCTCACGCGCGCCATCAAGCAGGCCCGCAACATCGCCCTGCTGCCGTTTGCCACGCGCCACTAAGGAGACTGCGACCGATCGACGACTCTGGGGAATTTGCGCCACGCTTTGTAACAAGGGCACGGCTTCAGCCGGGCCGAAAGAAGCGCAAAAGAGCACAGGGCTTTAGCCCCTGCGTGAGGGCGCCGATCGGTAAAACGAAATTCAACGCGCTGCCGCGTCCCGTTTAACAAGCGCCGCGCATTGGGAGAATATCCATGGAAGTGATTCTGAAAGAAGACGTCGCCAACCTCGGCCTTCGCGGAGAAGTGGTGAAGGTCGCCGACGGCTACGGCCGCAATTTTCTTCTGCCGCGCAAGCTGGCCATGCAGGCCACGGATGCGAACAAGGCGGTCATTGAGCAGATGAAGGCCGCAGCCGCTCGCCGCTCCGCCTCGGAGAAGGCGCAGGCCGAGGAGCAGGTTTCCAAGCTCGGCACCGTCGCCCTCAGCTTTACCCGCAGGGCCGGTGAGCAGGGCCATCTCTTCGGCTCCGTCACCTCGGCCGATATCGCCGCGGAACTGGCGGCAAGGGGCTTCGAGGTCGATCGCCGCAAGATTCAGTTGAGCGATCCGCTGAAGAGCCTGGGCGAATTCAACATTGCCATCCGCCTGCATCGCGAAGTCACTGCGCACGTCACCGTGAAGGTGCTGGCGGAAGCTGCACCGGAGCCGGAAGCAGCCGCGCCCGCGGCGGCTGAATCCGTTGCCCAGGAGCCGGCAGCCGAGTAGCTCGGCATCGCTGCGTCGCGGCTGCCGATACGAGGCATGGGACGCGCGGACTTTACACCGCCGCCAGCGGCTTCTCCCGGTCCGTCTTCATCGTCGGCACCGCCGCCAGCAGGCTGCGCGTGTACGCATTCTGCGGATGGGTGAGAACCTCCCGCGTCGCGCCCGTCTCCACAATCTCGCCCGCGCGCATCACCGCCACGCGGCCGGCCACCTGGCCCACCACCGCGAGATCGTGCGAGATGAACAGCATCGCCAGTCCGTGCTCGCGTTGAAGATCGCGCAGAAGCGAAAGAATCTGCGCCTGCACGGTCACGTCGAGCGCAGTGGTCGGCTCGTCGGCAATCAACAGCCGCGGACGGTTGATGAGCGCCATGGCGATGAGTATGCGCTGCCGCTGCCCGCCCGAAAACTGGTGCGGATAATCCCCGTAGCGCCGCGCCGCATCGGGAATCGCAACTGCCTCGAGCGCCGCAATCGCCCTGCGCTTCGCCTCGTTCCTGGTCCGCGCGGTTGCGTGCGCGGCTGCGCACTCAGCCACCTGCCGGCCCACGGCCATCACCGGGTTCAACGCCGTCATCGGCTCTTGAAAGATCATGGCGATTTCGCGGCCGCGGATCTGCCTGAGCGCGGAACCCGGCAGACTTGCCAGGTCGATTGCGCAACTCTCCGCGCCGCGCCACAGAATTCTTCCCTCCACCCGCGCCATGGGCGGGAGCAATCCCAGAATCGCCAGCGCGGTTGCGCTCTTGCCCGAGCCCGACTCGCCCACCAGGCCCAGCACCTCGCCTTCGTCGATCGTCAGGCTCGCGCCGCGCACGGCCTCCGTCGCTCCGAAGTGAATATGCAGATTCTCGATTTCGAGAAGCCGGCCCATGAAGCCATCGTAGCCGATGGCCTGGCGGGGCGCGGCTAAGACCTGCGCGAGCGCGCCCTCAGGCAACCTCATTGAACCGGTAGCCGATGTGCGAGTCGGTCAGCAGGTACTTCGGATCGGCCGGATCGTCTTCGATCTTCATCCGGATCTGGCGGATGTAGGTGCGCAGATACTCGAGCTCGTTACCGTATTCCGGGCCCCACACGCTGCGCAGCAGTTTGGCGTGCGGAATTGGCCTTCCCGCGTGGCTCATCAGGTAGTGCAGCAGCTCGAACTGCTTGGGCGTGAGATGGACGGCGCTTCCATTTTTCTCCACCAGGTGCCGGCCGGGATCGAGCAGAATATCGCCGATCGCGATCGCCGCGTCGGCATCGTCGATAAGGCTGTTGCGCCGGATCGCCGCGCGAATCCGCGCCGTCAGCTCGCGCAGTTGAAACGGCTTGGTGATATAGTCGTCCGCTCCCGCGTCCAGGGCTTCCACTTTGCGGTCTTCGCTGCCCTGCACGGTCAGCATCACGATGGGCAGCCGCGGCGCGGCTTTGCGCATGATCCTGCATACCTCGATTCCGCCCATGCCCGGCATGTTGATGTCGAGCAGAACCGCGTCGAACTGCGCCGTGCGCACCAGCGCCAGCGCCTCCTCGCCGCGCGCTGCCTCCACAATGTCGAAACCGAAATTCGCAAGAATGGTCCGCAGCGACACCCGGATCGAACGTTCGTCGTCGACAATGAGCAGGTTGCCGGATTCCCGAATCATGGATGCTGGCTTCCGATCTGCGGTAGCGAAAGAAAAAAAGTCGTGCCCTCGTGTGCATTGCTGATCACCCATACATGCCCCCTGTGTGCTTCCGCCGCCATGCGTACGGTCGACAAGCCGATTCCCGTTCCCGCTGCCAGATGCATCGTTCCTTCACTGCGGTAGAAGCGCTGAAAGATCTTTTCCCGGTCGGTGATGGGAATCGCCGGCCCGAAGTTGTGCACCGAGATCAACACTTCGGAGTGGCTCTCGCGCGCCGCCACCTTCACCGCCGTCCCCGCAAACGAGTATTTGGCGGCGTTGTCGAGATATTGCGCCAGCGCCATCGAGAGCAGGTCGCGATCCCCGCGGACGCTCAGCGTCGCATTGGGAACCGAAACTTCCACCGGGTGGCCCGCCATGCGTCCGCGCTGTTCCGCTACCGCCAGGGCCACGAGCTCCGCCACTGCGATCTCGTCCTTGGCCACGCTCAGCTCCCGCGCTTCCAGCTTCGCCGTCTGCAGCAGGCGGTTGCTCAGCAGGCTCAACTTGCCTGACTCGTCGCCTATCAGCGCCGCCAGGTCTTTTTGCGCCTCGTTCAACGAGCCCACTTCACTCAGGCCCGCATTGGCCGCCTGGATAGCGGTCAGCGGCGTCTTAACCGCGTGCGCCAGCGAGTCCAGAACTGCGGCCCGCAGCCGCTCGCTCTGATGCGCCGCTTCGACCTGACTCTCTTTTTCGAAGGAGACGCATCGATCCAGGGTAACGGCGGTAAGTGACGCCAGCGCATCGGCAACCAGCGGTCCCAAATCGCCGCGCACGGCCATGGCGCCGATCGAATCCGCTCCGGCTCGCAACACCCGCCGCGCCGTTTGCGTTCTCTGGTCATCGTCGTCCACCTGCGCCAGAAAGCACTCCTTTGCCAGCTCGCGCTCATCCTCCCCCCACGCCCCTGCGATGTCGCTTTTGCCGGAGTTCGCGTCGAAGATCGACACCGCCCTGGCCGAGAAGATCCGCTGAATGAGGTGCGTCAACTGCGGCCCCGGCAGTTGATGCAGATTGATGAGCAGCGTGCTCCGGCTCAGTTCGTACAACTGCTCCATGGCCCTGCGCTGCAGCTTGGCTTCGCGCGAATTCAGCCGCTCGCGCGACGACAGCCGGCTCACCAGCAGCGCGCTGATCTCAAAGGCCCCGAGCGCCACCCAGTTTTGCGGATCGGCAATATTGAACGTCCACAGCGGGGGATAGAAAAAATAGTCGAGGCAGGCGCAGGCCAGAAGCGACACAATCGATGCCTGCCAGAAACCGCAGAGAATCGCTTCGCAAACCACGACGAGGAGAAACAGAAAGCCCACCGGCGCAGGGTTTAAGTGGAGTACATAGCCGGAAAAGGTAAGTAGAACAATGACCCAGCAGCCAATCAGGCTCTTGCCGAGAAACTTGAACCGGCGGGCATAACCGCGATCTGCCAGGAATTCACTCAGTCTCATCGCGCCCAAGTCATCCCATGCCGGCATCCTTGTAGAAAGAGATTAGCGAGAGGCGCATCAACGAAACATAAATGAAACGCAAAGAAACCGCGTGGATTTTGCTCGTTTGCCCATCTCCGTGCGCAGGAACGTAACTTCAGTCACCGGTTCCTGCGCCCGGTTGACGCGGAGTTTCCTGGCGCTGCGCTGTTTCTGCCAGGCTCTCGAAATGAGCGGCCTTCTGGCTCATCTTCTGGGCTTCGTGCCTGAAGTATTCATAACGAATTCGTGAGTAGTCCGCCGGTCGCGGATATTTCCCCGCGGTGCTGGCCTCAAACTGGTAGCACCGGTCCCACTGCTCGAGTTCCCCGCGCGCCCGCTGCTTAAATTCCTCCTGGCGCCACAGGAAGTAGCTCGCAAGCGAAGCGTAGTCATCCGCGGTGCGGGCGGCTCGGATCATCTTCTTCAACTCGGCATGATTTAAGTTTGGCGAGGACTGCGCAAAAACAGCACCCGTGGTTAAGGCGAATGCTGCCAGCGCAGAGCAGATCTGCACCTTGATCTTCAAGGACACATCCTCCTTTATGAGCAGAATCGGAGAATGTCCATGTAAGAAGCATGAAGGTCGGCGCGGAAATCGCCGCTTGCGTCCAATGGCTGACGGTTCTTTTTGCGCTTTGGCCCAACCCCGTGAAAAGCGCTGGTCCGCCGCGGCCGGTGCACCCGAGATATTCACGCTTGCGCGCCTGCGCGCGCAGCATCGAGAGCTTGGACACCGGTGAAAAGTGATCACGCGCAGACCGGCGCGCGGCCCTAACCCTGCGCGCGGGCCTCGGCTACAAAGCCCAGGAACCTGCGTGCGAGTTCGTGAATGCGATGGTCTTCACGGCGGCGCACCGCATCGTTGGGCAACAATTCCATGCCCACGCCCAGCACCGAGGCGCCGGCGCGAAGGAAGCCGGCCGCCGTCTGCTGATTCACGCCGCCGGCCGCGATGAGCGGCACCTGCGGCAGCGGCACCTTGAGCGAGCGGAGATACTGGTCCCCGCCCATCGGCGCGGCCGGAAAGATCTTGACGAAATCCCCGCCCGCTCTCCACGCGGCGATCACTTCCGTTGGCGTGAGTGCGCCCGGAATCGCCAGAACACTGGCCTTCAGCGCACACGCCACAACGTCGGGAACCAATCCCGGGCTGGTCAGGAACAGGGCGCCGGCATCCACGCATCGACGCGCCGTCTCGCCGTCGAGAACTGTTCCCGCACCCACGATCATATCCGGCAGTCGCTGCACCAGTTGCTTGATGACGTTGACGGCATTCGGCACCGTCATCGTAATCTCCGCAACCGGAATACCGGCCTGATAGACCGTTTCCGCGGCGTAGAGGGCTTCTGCAGCCGAGTTGACCCTGACTCCGGGCAGGATCCCGATCTTCTCGAGACGCGCTTTTGCCTCTTCCCGTGTCATTCCACGCTTCCCCTGCTCTACAACCGGTCTCATCAATGGCAATCCGCCGCGCCGCGCAAGTATGGGACCCAACCACAAGGCGGGTCCCACGAAGCTCGCGAGTTGAAGAATCCGGTTTATGAGACCGGTTTTAGGGCGATGGTGTCCGCACTATTATTCTCTCGCCGGCGTCTCTGCGGCAAGGTCTGTTCTTCGCGTGTCCTCGGAACGCCCGACATTCGCGGCGCGGGCTTCCATTCTTCGGGAACCGGCGCGCCGGGAGTGTTTTCGATTAGAACTTCACGAGCAGGTCGATATCGATGTATTGTTCATCCCGGCGCAGGTCCGGGTACCAGACGCCGCCGTGCGGGTTGGGGTTGGTCGGAGTGCCGCAATAGGCGCTCACATAGGCAGGCGCTCCAAATCCATCCGCGTTGTTAGGCACCTGCCCAATCGCCTGTCCGAGTGGAGGCGTCACCGCCGAGCCGTCCATACAGGCGAACTCGGTTGGGCTTCCGTTGTTGGCGCCGAAGGCTGCACCCAGATAGGCCGGCGGCGTCATTCCTCCGTGTCCAGACCAGTAAGGGACGTTCGCTGATCGGTAACCATATTCCCAGCGCCACGTCAGCCATTCTACCGGCATGTAATCGTAGGTGAATGACATATCCCAGGCCTTGAACGGGTCGCCGGGGTTACCGGTGAAGTAGGGCGCGTTGATCGCGTCTGACGACGCCGACTCGCCGTTGATCGGTGGAAGCAGAACCAGGTACCGTCCGGGATTGTTGATCTGGCCGCCACCCACGGTGAAGCCGTTACGGTCATGATTGGTCCAGAAGCGGTTGTAGATCATGTACCCGATAAAACTCTGTTTCGGGCCCCGCGGACTTGACAAAGTGCCGCCGTGGCATTCCACTCCGTTGCCAAACTCGCAGCCCAGATCGCCGGTGAAACTGAAGGCCATCTTGTCGAGTACCGGACTCGTGGGCTTGTCGTAGTATTTGATCTCCAGGCTGTTGTCGGTGTGGGCGCGCTCGCGGCCAGGGACGCCAAGGTCGTCGTTGCCCAGGCCGTAGTTATTGCTGATCACGTTCATCCACGGGTATGGCGTCCATTTGAGCTGCCCGCCTATCCCTTTGCGCGAGTTCGACGAACCATAAGACTGCCAGCCGTTGATGATCCATGGCTCGATCTTCAGGTGCTCGGTGGGGAAAATCTGTATACGGATGCCTTCAAAGAACCATGGTGTGTTCGAGGATACGAACGAAGGCTGATAGGCCCAGTTATCGAAGTTATAGTAACTGAAAAGCCCGATATACGACATGAAGATGCCGGCGTCCAGGTTGATTCCGTGCATCACGTTCGTGACTTGGTAGCCGCCGTACGCTTCGGAAAGATAGCGATCCGCATCGGCAATGTCCCACTGGCCCTTGCTGTAGCTTGGATCGTTGCGGATGGTTGCCGTGGAATACATCCCGAATTGCGTCATGAAGCGGGCGTGCGCGTTGTCGAGGTGAAAATCGCCGCCCAGACCGAACTGCTCCAGTTGGATCTCATTGGTGCGGAATAGCTCGCTCGAGCCGCTCATCGTATCATCCTTGGGACGGTTGAAGTCATAGGTGTAGGTGATATCCGTGCGGATCTCAGGAGTAAAGAACTTCGAATCGAAGGCCACATCCTTGTTGCGCGGATTGCCGTTCAGCCAGGTCCAGTCCCAATCGGAGAACGCGGGAGCATGCGGATCGGGCGGAGCCGGCGCCGCGGGGGCCGTTGCCGCCTGTACCGCGGGCGCAAGCCCCGGCGCATTCGCTCCCGGCGCCGCCGCGCGTAAGGCCGGTGCGGCGCTGGCTCCAACCAGATCCTTCTCGGCTTGCCTCAACGCCGCCGCGTCGCTGCGGGTCTCATCCTGGGCTGCGTTGTTCTGCTGTACCTCGAGCTCCAGTTGCTCGATGCGCTTTCTCAAAGCTGCAATCTCCTGTTCCACCGTCAACTGCGCCTCCGGTTGCACTGCGGCTGCCGGCAGCTTCGCCGCGCCCGCGTTCTTGTCCGCCGGAGCATCGGAGTGAGCCACCAGTTCAGTGGCCGGCTGGGCAGAAGCGCCTGCCTGCGCTATCGCCGCGCAACACCCGCCGGCCATTACTGCCACCAGCGTCATGGCTTTCCCAAGAGTGCTTCTCATGATCACCTCTCTGCTTGGTTCCCTGAATCGAAGGACGATTTCACGCCAGTCGAATCAGGATGCTTCTCGCAGAATTGAAGTTCGGGGATTGAAGACACGAGTACACGGCCGGCGTTCAGCCAGCCATAACTTGGTCTACTGAAACGTCAGTTAATGGACGCGGCCGTCTCCTGCCCCGAAGCTAAGGTCATTTCATCGCGAGCCGCGTAAGCAGCGCATAAATGACTTATAGAGTGTTTGTAAATAGCGCAGAGAATTTCCAAACCGCAGATGTAAGACCGGTGCGCACCATCCCCGCTGCACCGGCACATCCGCTGCACCAGCTCATCAAGGTGGCAGAGCGCAGAAAGTGTTTTTCCGGACGCGTAATCGCGTCCCGCGCCGGCTCCTCAGGCGCGCGGCTGGCTGGAACTCCCCTCCCAGGGGCAAACATCAACGGTGCCTTGATCGTGAAAGGAGGGTCATAAAGAAAGCATGAAGCGGAGTTTTCTCTATGGAGATGACTCTGCGCGTGCACACGCATTCCGCACGCACGCGGTGTAAACCGTGCGCGGACAAAGCGCCCGCCGGGACCGGCGCGATTCAGCGAAACCCGCAGCCGCGTGAGGAGAAGGCAACGCGCGCCGGCCTTCGGAATTCTTGAGCCACGCCGCCTCCCGTGCTCCCTGAGAGCGCGCCGGCGCGACTCAATTACACACGGCTGCCCAGGAACGGGCGTGAACGCGAGCCCGCGTCACACCTGTCCCGCAGGCGTCCTTCGGCAAGCGGTTCGATCAATGCTGGCCGGAGTTCTTATGCCGCCAGTCCCAGTATTCTTTTTGTTCGGCAGGGGTGCGCTTGTTGAAGTCTTCATGAGTGCGATGGGTTTGAACTTCCCATTGGTTGTAATAGACCGTCTCATGATCCCAGTTATGGTAATCGTGATAATAGGGATCGTAGACGCGTACATGGGCCGCGCACCCGGTAACGGCCAGGGGAGAGACAAAAACCGCCGCAAGCACTAGCGGAGCGATTTTCCGAAGCAACGAACGCATAGCTTTCCTTTCACTACGAATACTGTTCGATGCGAAACGCCCGAAAGAGTTGTGGCCGTGGCGCAGAGCCCAGGTGTCCGAATTCGGACGCAACCTGCCGGATTCGGTCACTTACCCGTCTGCTCAAGCCCGTCGTCTTTCCTGTAACTCCAAAGCCATCTTGTAGATCGGTCTTGCGCCCTTTGGCGCAACCGGTGCTTTCACCATGGCACGAGGCCGTGTCTTCGAGAAAAGGTGCTCGAATCCATCGCCCGGAACCCCGGGGGAGAACAACCATGGTCATCCAGGCTTTGATTGCGGACGACGAGGCCCTGGCGCGAAGAAAGCTGCGTGACATTCTCGCGCACGATCCTGAAGTCGAGATCGTTGGCGAGGCCGCGTCGGGCCCTGAAACCGTGCACCTCGTCCGGGAAAAATCGCCGCAGGTGCTCTTTCTCGACGTTTCCATGCCCGGCCAGAATGGGTTCGATGTACTTAGCGAGTTGTCCGCTGCGGAAGGAGCTGCTCCGGCGCCTCGCGTCGTCATCACCACCGCGCACGACCAGTACGCGTTGCGCGCCTTCGATGCGCACGCCGTCGACTATGTGCTCAAACCCTATACCCCCGAGCGGCTGCGGGTGGCTCTGGAACGCGCCCGCAAGGAGATCGTCTTCTCCGCGCGGCATGCGCCCGCCGCTTTGCCGCCCCCGGCCGGCCCGGCTCCCTATATGTCGCGGCTCCTGATCAGGTCGCGCGGGCGCATCCTGTTTGTCTGGGTATCGGAGGTTTTCTGGATCGGCGCCGAAGAGAACTATGTCCGCGTCAGCACCGGCAGGGAATCCTATCTGCTGCGGGAAACCATCTCTTCCCTCGAGAAAAAGCTCGATCCGGAATTGTTTCTGCGCATCCATCGCTCCTTCATTGTGAATCTCCGCTTTGTCAAGGAAGTCCGCGCGCGTTCGCGCGGCGAATCGGTGATGATCCTCGCGAATGGCCAGAAGATCGCCATGAGCCGCGGCTATTATTCCCGTCTCCGCGCAAGCCTGCAAGCCACTTGAGCCGGCAAAGCGCGATGCGGCCCCTGGCGCGATCGCTTCTTGAACACCAACGCAGACGCGGGGGGCGGGTATGGAAACCGCCCCGCGCGGAAAGCCGGTGCGCTACGGTGCAGCAACCGGGTTTTGGTTGGTGCCATCCGCCGAAGTGAGCGGGTTCCATTGTATGGTGAGAGCCGGACTGTAGCTGCTGCTCCGGTTGTTGTTGGTGTCCAGCAAGTGGAACCTCATGTTGGTTGGATCCGTGATGTCGCTGGTCAAAAAGCCGGCTCGGGGCGTCGCGGCAAATGCAAGCAGCAGCATCAACGCCAGAGACGCTTTGAAGAGATTCGAATTGTTGAGAGATGCAGGCCCAACGCTCTTGTGCCGCAGAGATACCGGCTCAATCCATAACCAGCGAAAAGTTCTCATGGGATTCCTCGCTCGGGGGCAGCGGAAGCTCTCCCATTGCCCCGGCTTTGGGGCGAAACGCACTCACCGCGCCTCGCCCGGTTAAGGCACTGTGTAGAGCGGCTATTGCGCCGGGCGCTGGTTTGCGGCCGGCGTTGCGGTCGTACTTGATTCGCGCCGCAAAATAGAGGCGGGCGTTCTTTCCGTTGTCAAGTGGGGATTTTGAAAATGAACAGAAGCACATCGATTTACCCGGTATTCGCGTCTCAAACAATTTCCGCATACCTGGGTTGCCCTCGCACCGCCTCAAAAGCCGGCTCGGCCGGGAGCCTGTCTCGAGAAGCCAACTGCCGAGTGTGGAATCAGGCGCGTCCGGTCTTGTTGAGCTCTTTGTAAAACCCAAGGTCGCGCGCGGTGAGGCATTTGGCAATGTAAAGCATCTGTCCATAGTGCAGGCCGAAGTGCTCGACCACCTGATAGACAGCGTCGAGGCCGCGAACATGGTAGCCCTGGATTTCGTAGGGAGCGAGCAGTTCGGCGGCGGTGAGGCGGGCCAGCACGTCGTCCGCTTTTGCGAGCGTGGCTTCGAGCCGGCCGAGAAGCTCGCCGGCAGGAATGGGACCGTGCTCGTTGAATTCCTGCGGGCGGTTGCGCTCATCGTCTTCGCGATTGAACGAGGCAACCAGCCATTGGGTGACATTGCCGTTCAGATGCAGCATCAGGTTGCCGATGCTGTTGCTCGCCTCATTGGGCCGCCACCAGACCTGTTCGTCCGTGAGCGAGGCGACGGTCTCCTTCAGACGAGGCCAATACTGGCCCAGCAGCTTGTTCCGCGAGAATTCAAGAAAGAGGCGGGCCAGTTCCGCATCGGTTTCCTGCATGGGCGAGTCGTCCTTCCGGCTCAGATGAGTTCGTATCCGGCGAACCAATAGCCGATTTCGAAGGCGGCAGTGTCTTCCCCGTCCGAGCCGTGGATGGCGTTCTCCTGGATGGAGCTCGCAAACTTCCTGCGGATGGTTCCCTCGTCGGCGTTCTCGGGATTCGTCGCGCCCATGAGCTTGCGCAGGTCGGCAATGGCGTCGTCCTTCTCC
>DATJRT010000103.1:0-6769 GCA_035504495.1 Occallatibacter sp. | reverse complement strand
TCATCCCTTCCACTCCTCCATCATCTGCCGGAAATCCCGGAACAGATAGTGCGAGTCGTGCGGGCCGGGCGCGGCCTCCGGGTGGTATTGCACGCTGAAAAGCGGCAGCGTCTTGTGCCGTAACCCCTCCAGAGTCTGGTCGTTCAGGTCTATGTGCGTCAGCTCCACCTCGTTTGCATTCATGCTGTCCGGGTCCACGGCAAAGTTATGGTTGTGGGCCGTGATTTCCACCTTACCCGTTACTTGATTGCGAACAGGATGGTTACCTCCGTGATGGCCGAACTTCAGCTTGTATGTTCGCCCGCCCAGCGCCAGCCCGCACAACTGGTGTCCCAGGCAAATCCCGAAGACGGGCACCCGGCCCATCATCTCGCGGATGGCCCGCACAGCATAATCCACCGGCTCCGGATCGCCCGGGCCGTTCGAAAGGAAGATCCCATCCGGCTTCAGCGCGAGCGCGTCCTCGGCCGGCGTCTCCGCCGGAACCACCGTCACGCGGCAGTTTTCCCGCGTCAACATGCGCAGGATGTTGTGCTTGATGCCGAAATCATAAGCGACTACATGAAACTTCGGCTCTTTCGCATTGAATTGTAAGCATGTTGGCAGTAAAGAGTCGCCCGATTGGTTACGGGAATCGTCCCCATCGAAAGGGTACACCGTCTGTGTCGAGACAACCTTGGCCAGATCGGTCCCGTCCATCTTGCGAGTGCTCCGCGCCCTTCGCACCAGTTCCTCGGGGTTGGAAGCCCGGGTCGAGATCACCCCGCGCATTACGCCGTGGGTGCGCAGATGCCGTACCAGGGCCCGCGTATCGATCTCCGCCAGCACAGGTACAAAGTAACGCTCCATGTACTCATCGGTAACTTGCTCGGAACGCCAATTCGAACTAATCTGGGAAAACTCGCGGACGATCAGGCCCTCAATGTACGGTTTCGCCGATTCGTTGTCCGCGCGATTGGTGCCGTAATTCCCGATCTGTGGGTTGGTAAGAACGACGATCTGGCCCGCGTACGAGGGGTCCGTCGCAATTTCCTGGTAGCCGGTAAGGGATGTGTTGAAAACGACCTCGCCCTGGCATTCGCCTGGATGGCCGTGCCCGACGCCACGGAAGATGCGCCCGTCTTCGAGCGCCAGAATTGCCTGCATCGCCGCTCCGAGGAGTGGATTCAATCGATTCTAGCAGAGAAGCCGGTGGATTTTTGGGGTGAAACGGACTTCCTGCTGCCTGCACAATCCGGTGGGGTGACCGGATCTGCACACGAGAGCTCAAAGCCGGAATCTCCGGCCAGGCCGTAAACGAACTCTTCCCCATCCAGTTGCTTAACGCGGAGAGATCCATCCTCGACTTGAGGAATTCGCGTTAATGAACTGAAAATAAGATTGTTGGCGCTACGCGGTTTAGCGTACGACGCCGGCGTCTTTGGCAGGCCAGTAGACGAAGACCGCCTTGCCGTAGATCAGGTCGCGGTTCACGGGTCCGAACTCGCGCGAGTCCGAGGAGATGGAACGATGGTCGCCCATCATGAAGTAGCAATCGTCGGGAACCACCATCTCGGGCATGGATCGGGTGTCGCGGTAGCGGGCGGGAACGTAATCTTCGCGCAGCGGTCTGCCGTTGAGCCAAACCGTGCCGCGGTCAATGCGGATGTGGTCGCCCGGCAGGGCGATGACGCGCTTGATGTAGCTCTTCTCCGGGTCGCGCGGATAGCGGAAGACCACTACGTCGCCACGCTCAATGGCCGAGATGTGGTAGACGAACTTGTTGATAAACAGGCGGTCGCGGTCTTCAAGACGCGGCAGCATGCTGGTGCCTTCCACGCGGACGGGCTGGTAAAGGAAAGTAATCATCACCACCGAAGCCACGGTGGCGATGAGAAGATCGCGCAGCCAGAGTCCGACAATGCTGGACTTACGCAGGGCTTGAGGCGCGGGTTGTCCGGCGGCCCGGGCGGGTCCCGGCGTGCGGTCTGGAATGGTTGGTTGCATTGCGGACCCTGGGGAATGTTCGAGGGAATTCCGGAGAGCGGCTCCGAACAAAGTATAGATGAAAATCGGAGGGACGCGCCGACTCTTCCACAAGTAATCGGCAAGGTTATCGGTTCGGGCGAACCGCTGACGCTGAGCGGGCGGGTAATGACTCGTTCGGTGGATTGTTGCTCCGCGGCCGCGATGATGAAATGACCTTGACTACTAATGGAAAGTGAGGTCGCGGTGTATCCGCACCCCCAATTATATGGCGACATATCATCAATATTCTGAGATCGTAGCTGCGTACGGATATAGACTTCCTCCCCCACCCCCGCCGCAGGCATCGCGCGTGGGGCTTGCGTTGATCTACGCCGCCATCGGCGTTGCTCTGGGCACTTTCACCGGAACCGCGCTTGCGGTCGCCACCTTGCCGCAGCAGGCATCCGTGCTGCCGCACATCAATTTCGCCCGGTCTATTCCGTCGGATTTCAGAATCCATGCAATCGCCAACGCGCCTGAGGCGCCGGTGATCCAGAACCATGCCGCCAGTTCCACGGCCAAAGCCGCGCCGGCCGTCTCCGCCGACCACGCTTCCAACGCGAACGCCAACTCCACGCCCACGCTGTTGATTCACCAGGCGCCGGTCCTCCAGATCCACACGACCAGCTCCATGGCCAGCGCCGCACCTGCACCGGCTACGCCCAAACCCGCAACTGCTCCGGCCGCGAGCCCCGCTCACGCTCCGGTCATTCTCAGCCACTCCGTTATCCAGGTTGCCGACGCCGGCAAGCCGCAAATTCTTAACCTTGCGCCCATCGTGCATCCGGCTCCGGCTGTCAAGGCCCAGCCGATCAAAACCCAATCGATCAAAACCCAATCGATCAGTGCCCATTCGATTAAGGCGTCACCGGTCAAAGCGCTGGCTCTTAACCACACCTCCGATGCCACCTCCGTGGCCCAGATCACCGTCGCCCAGCCCGCGCCCCTTACCTTGCAGCCAGTGCAGAAGCAGGCTTCGAGCGACATCACACTCGCCGCAGCCGCGCCCATCGCTTCGCCCCTGGCCGCAACGGCTCAGCCGCAGCCACCTGCAGCGCCGTCCACCACAGCCCTCCCCTCTTCGCCGCTTGCGGCCGGCCTCGATGGCAGTTTGAAGCCGCTCGCCTTCTATAGCGAAGGCGACGCCACCGTGGTCAGCTACGATGCAACCGGCGACACCATTACCACCGACGATGGCAGAACCTTCGTGATCGGCGCCACGGTCAGCGCCAGCAACGCGGTCTCGTGGCAGGATTACCGCTCCAATGTTCACTACCGTTGCGACCAGAACGGCAACTGCTCGCTGGTGCGGACCGGCGTCATCGCCCTCAACGCCCGGCTGCAGTGAGAACCTGCGCGCACTCATCCCCTGAATAGGTGAACGGGCTCTAACAATAACTCGATCAGAAAGGTCCGGCCCTCGGCATTCGATTCAACAACTCTGCGAAGCACACACGATGGCATCCTCCTCAAAGGGAAGATGCCATCTTCGCTTTGAGGGTCAGAATGAGAGGTCCGGAGCCCCCGTCGCGGGTACGGCCGCTAACGGCAGCCAAGGCTTCCCGGGGGACAGAGAATCTGCGTATGTCCCGGCTTCGCAATCGGCCTGGGCTGGCCTGGCGCCGGAACCAGCGGAGCCGGCGCAGCCGCCGAACCAGGCGCGGCCAGGTTTTCTTGCTCAAGGATCAACGGCCGCTGCAACTCCATCTCCACCTGCGTGCCCGTGGGGATGTCCACATCGGCGTTGCGCGTGAACAGGCTTACCAGTCCCACCGCCGCCGCGCCCGCGCCCAGCCCGGCCAGCCCGCCCACAATCGGGTGCCCGGACTGCGCGCCACCGATCGTCCCAATCCCTCCTCCGGCTGGGAGAGCGATCTTCGCCGTTTCGCCGGCATTGCGTCCCTTGTCCCCGTCTTGCTGGATGGTTCCCTCGCCGTCGTCCTTCACCGTTTGCTTCCGGGCGCCGGGAAGGGCGTCGACCACCCCCGGGATCTCCACCACCGAGCCGTTGGGAAAGATCATCGACGTAAAGTGCATATCGAGCTGGGCCTTGCGGCTGCCGCGATCGGGATGAATCACGCGGTCCACCACCCCCTGCACGTACACTCCCACGGGAATCATCACCCGGTTGCCGACCGTGACCGGGAAGACGGAACTGAGATAGACACCGTCACCGGGTTTGGCGCTCTTCGTATCGATGGCGCTCTGCAATTGCAGCAGCACTTTGGTTCCCGCGGGGACGATGTAAGACTTCTGAGCCGGAGCCGGTGTCGCATCCGGCGCTTGAGCGGAAGATGCAGCCGGCGATGAAGCTGCCTGGGCCGGCGCGCTAGATTCACCCGGAGACTGGGCGAATCCTGCTCCCGCCACGGTCATGGCCCCCAAGGCAATTGCCGGCAAGAGCCTTGCGGCGTTTCCCATGTCAACCTCCCCCACTGTGTCTGTTCCCCGCCGTCTTTGCCCTCATAGACGAGAACTTCCGAAACAAGGATAGCCCCGTCTGCCCCCGTTGGCGTGAAAATTGCTCCCCTCGCGCGGGGACGCCATCGGAATCGCGATAGTATCGCCAGAGAGCTGTCGGGCAAAATCATGGCCTTTGAAACCACCGCCTCCGCCGCCGGTCCCCGCTCCGACCGCGCCCGTTTTGCCGCAACCTACGGCGTGCTGGAAGACGCTATCCGCCACCATACTTTTCCCGGCTGCGCTTTCGGCGTCCTCGCCGGGGGCCAGGTCGTCCTCGGCGATGCGCTCGGCCGCTTCACTTACGACCCTCACTCGCCCGCCGTGAGCTCCGCGACAGTGTTCGACGTGGCCAGTCTCACTAAAGTTGTCGCCACCACCGCTGCCGCCATGCTTCTGTATGAGCGCGGCCAGCTCGAGCTCGACCTCCCGCTCGCCGAACTGCTGCCCGCGTTCGTCTCCGGCCGCGCCCCGGGTGACCCGGCGCGCCGCATCACCGTGCGCCATCTGCTCGCGCACTCGTCCGGCCTGCCCGGCTACGTCGAGTTCTTCCGCGCCGCGTCCACGCCCGAGGCGCTCTTCGACGCATGCCTCAAGCTGCCGCTCGAAGCCGAACCCGGCACGCGCGCCGAGTATTCCGATCCGGGATTCATTTTGCTGGGGAAAGCCCTCGAAACTCTCACGCGCGAGAGCCTGGCCGCGTGGACGGCGCGCGAGATCTTTCAGCCGCTCGGCCTCAACCGCACGCTTTTTTGCCCGCCCGAAACCGCGCACACCGCCATTCCGCCTACGGAGATGGACGAGACCTTCCGTCATCGCCGCATCCAGGGCGAAGTGCAGGACGAAAATGCCTTCGTGCTTGGCGGCGCGGCCGGCCACGCCGGCCTTTTTTCCTGCGTCCCCGATCTTCTGCGTTTTGCCGGTGAAATTCTTTCCGCCGCAACCGAAGACGACGCAATTCCGGCGCGCATCTTCTGTGGTAAAACGATTGAGCTGTTTTCCCGCCGCCAGGGTCCGCCGGGCAGCTCGCGCGCTCTCGGTTGGGATACGCCTTCTGAAAACTCCTCGTCCGGCCATCACTTCTCGTCGCACTCGATCGGCCATCTCGGCTACAGCGGCTGTTCCCTCTGGATCGATCTCGAAGCCGCCATCGCTGTTGTCCTGCTCACCAACCGCACCTGGCCGCGTCGGGAGAGCCAGGAGATTCGCCAGGTCAGGCCGGCTTTTCATGATGCTGTGCGCGAGGCGCTGTAATGCGAAAAAAGACGGCATGAACACTGACCGGTTGGTAACTGCCTCCTGGTTCCGGCGCGGGTACCATTGGCGGAGATTTCTTTTGGGCTTGCTCGGTTTAGGGCTACAATGAAAAATTGGGGACCGACGCGATGCTGACCAGCACGATGATGCCTGAGTCGGCCAGTGCTCGAACCAATGGCACCGGCAACGACCAAGCCTCCCTGCTAGAACACCTCATCACTGAAAGCCCGAATGAGGCCAGCCAGGGATTCGATACTAAATCCGCTCTCGAAATTGCCCGCATCATCAACCACGAAGACGCGAAGGTTGCCGCAGCGGTCAAAAGAGCCATTCCGGAAATCGCACAGGTGATTGACCAGGTGGCGCGCAGCCTCCGCGACGGTGGCCGTCTGATTTATGTCGGCGCCGGATCGAGCGGCCGCATTGCCGCGCTCGACGCCTCCGAGTGCCCGCCCACTTACTCCACCGCGCCGGGCCAGGTGCAGTACATCATGGCCGGCGGACCCAAGGCGCTCGCCTCCGCGGTCGAGGTCAACGAAGATTCCGAAGAACTAGGCCAGCGCGACATCGCTCGCCGCCGTCCCACGCGCAAGGATGTGGTCGTCGGTGTCTCCGCCTCCGGCCGCACGCCCTACGTGGTGGCCGCCGTAGCTTACGCGCGCGCCCGCGGCGCGCACACCGCCGCCGTCACCTGCAATCAGGACACGCCCATCGCCCACGCGGCCGACATCGTCGTCGTGGCCGAGGTCGGTCCCGAAGTCATCTCCGGCTCCACGCGCATGAAGGCCGGCTCCGCGCAGAAGATGGTGCTCAACATGATCACCACCGGCGCCATGACCCGCCTGGGTTATGTGTATGAGAACCTCATGGTCAACGTGCACATGCAGAACTCGAAGCTGGTGGAGCGCGGCATCCGCATTCTCATGTCCGCCTGCGGCATCGATCGCGCCACGGCGGTCGACACCATCAAGAGCGCCGGCCGCAGCGTGCCTGTCGCGCTGGTGATGCTCAAGGCCCGCGTCGACAAGCCCGAAGCCGTGCGCCG
>DATJRT010000102.1:0-10493 GCA_035504495.1 Occallatibacter sp. | reverse complement strand
ATTTTTTATTTTGCCAACGGCGGCGAGGACGAGGTCTACCTGGGATCGGCGGACTGGATGCCGCGCAATTTATTCGAGCGCTGCGAGGTGGTGTTTCCGGTGCGCGACGCGGCGGCGATTGCGCGCATCGAGGAGGAGATTCTGCCGGCGTATCTGGCGGACACGGCGAAGGCGCGTCTGCAACAGGCGGACGGGAGCTACCTGCGCGCGAACAAAGCGATGAAGGATGTGCCCGCTTTTTCCAGCCAGGAATTCATGATTCAGCTGGCGGAGGGCAAGACGGATCTCGATGCGATCCCGCAGCGGCAGAGGGTGAGGGCGGCGGCGAAGAAGGCGACGGCGGCGGACTGAGCCGGGAGCAGCGCATGGAATTTGCGCATTCCCACTCTTGCGACAAAAGCAACGGCGTCGTGCCCAAGGGGCGCGGAGATGGGGCGCCCCATTTTCGTGCCGGAATGAGAGTGAGCCCGCTTCCACTAAGATTGAAATGTGGCGCTGAGCTTTCCCCATCTTCCTGCGCAAGAAACGCGGACTTCCCTTCCCTTTCCCGAAACGATTGAAGAGCGGCGCGCGGCGCGTGCGCGGGGGCGATTGCGCGCGGCCGCGGAGCGCTGCCTGGCGCTGTGGCATCTGGCCAGCCTGGACGCGGCGACGGTGGCGGTGGTGTGGTCGGCGGCGTTTGCCTGGGCCGCGGGGGTGCGCGTGGCGGCGTGGAGGCTGGGGCTGCAGGGGCTGGCGGTGTGGACCGTGTATGTGGCCGACCGGCTGCTGGATGCGCGCGCGGGGTTGCGCGCCAGCGACCTGGAGCCTTTGAGGGAGCGGCACTTTTTCCATTGGCGGCATCGGCGCGTGCTGGCGCCGATGGCCGTTGCGGCGGCGTGTGCGACCGCGGCCCTGATTTTGACGAGCCTGCCGACGCCGGACCGGGCGCGCAGCGCAGCGCTTGCGGCTGCGGCGCTGGTCTATTTTGCGCAGGTGCACTGGTTTGCACGGCCGTCCCGGGTGGAGCGTGGCGCGCGCCGCGGCGCGAGGCCCTTGGGGGCAGGCTCGTTCCTTTCGCGGGTGGTGACGAAAGAGATGCTGGTGGGCGTGCTGTTTACCGCGGGGTGCACGTTGCCGGCGATGGGGCGGATGCCGGGCGCGGGACGCGGACCGGTGTTGTGCGTGGTGGGATTTTTTGCCCTGGTGGCGTGGCTGAATTGCGGGTGGATTGAGGAGTGGGAGAGAGAGACGCCGAGCAGGGTGACGCGAGGGCGCGCGGGAGGGGAGGCGGGATGGGCCGGAGGATGGTTTCCTGCAGGCGCGGGGCTGGCGCTGGCGGCGCTGCTTTGGGCGCATCCACGGGCGGCTGAGTTGCTGCTGGCGGGTGCGCTGAGCGCGGCGCTGCTGGCGTGGCTCGATGGGCAGAGGAGCAGGATGAGTCCGGTGACGCTGCGCGCGGCCGCGGACCTGGTGCTGCTGACGCCGCTGCTGGTGATGGCGGTTGCGGGGCTGGGGAGATGAGGGCGGTGGTTAGCGGGGTTAGCGGGGTTAGCGGAGTTGGCCGAGTTGAGCCGAGGCGCGCGGCGAATTTCGATGGGCTGGCGCGGATTTACCGCTGGATGGAGTACGCGAGCTTTGGGCCGTGGCTCCGGCGTTGCCGGTGCGCGTTTTTGCCGGAGCTTGAAGCGTGCCGGCGGGCGCTGGCGATCGGCGACGGCGACGGGCGGTTCACGGCGCGACTGCTGGCCGGAAATCCAACCGTCGAAGTGGATGCGGTGGACGCGAGCGCGGCGATGCTGCGCGCGCTGGAGCGGCGGGCAGGTGCGAATCGAGAACGGCTCCGCGTTGCGTGCATCGATGCGCGGGAGTGGGATGCGCGGAGTTGGGACGCACAGGATGCGAAGTATGACCTGGTGATGACACACTTTTTCCTCGATTGCCTCACGACCGAAGAGGTGCGGGAACTGGCGGCGAAGGTCCGCGGGGCGACGCACGAAGGCGCGCGGTGGGTGGTCTCAGAGTTTGCCGTGCCCGCGGGGTGGTTCGGGCGGCTGGTGGCGCGTCCGGTGGTGCGTCTGCTTTACGCGGCGTTTGGATGGATGACGGGATTGCGGGTGCGGTCGCTGCCGGACCACTCCGAGGCGTTGCGTTCCTGCGGGTTTGTGCTCAAGCGCAGACGCGCGTGGCTGGGGGGATTGCTGGCGAGCGAGATGTGGCGGCGGTGCTGAGGGCGCGGCCTCCCACCCTAAACGCAGAGAACGCGTTCAGGATGGGGCACCCGAATTCTCAGTCGATCCGCCTATTTCGGGTCGGGGTCGGAGGCGGGGACGGCGGCCGGATCGGCGCTCGGGGGCGGGCCGGCGTTGCTGGCGTCGTTCAGCTCGACGTGCTGCAGGAGGCGATAGCCGTCACGGGTGCGGATGTGGTACTTCTGCATGTCCTTGCCGTTCAAGGTCACGCGGATGGAGCGCCAGCCGCGGTTGGGGTTGGGCTGCGGGTAATAGCTGAGGGTGTAGAGATGGCCGAGGTCTTCGCGGATGGAGGTGAAGGCCTGGTGCTCCTCGCGCCAGTTGCCGGCGAAGTAGGCTTTGCCGCCGGTGGCTTTGCTCATGCGCTCGAAGGCAGCGGCGGAGACGGGCTCGTTCTGGGCCTGGCGGGTGCTGATGATGTAAATGATGGTGCCGGTGGATTGGGCGAGCTCGGCCACGTCTTCGGGGGGAACGGAGCTGGCGTTGTCAGGGCCGTTGGAGAAGACGACGATGGCCTTGCGTCCCTTGAGCTGGGCCGCGTCTTCGACGGTGAGGAGCAGGCTGTTGTAGAGCGCGGCGTCGTCGCCGGCCACGGTGGAGCGCACGCCGCGGACCACGCGGAAGCGGTCATCGGTGAGCGTGGCGGCGCGGGAGAGATTGCGGCTGTAGGAGTAGAAGGCGATTTTGCTGGCGTCATCGAGCGAGCGCACGAACTGGGTGATGGCGTCCTGGGCAAAGACGAAGCCGCGGTACATGTAGTTGCTGGTGTCAAAGAGGATGAAGACGTTGGCGCCGCCGACGTGAGAGATGCGCACGCCGTTCTTGTCGACAGTCGCCTCCATATCGGCTTCGGGAGGGGCTGCGTCGCCGCCGGAGGACCGGGCTGCGTTCGCGGACGGGCCGACGTCGACCTCGGTGGTGGCGCCGTTGCCTTCCTCGAAGGTGGCGATCTTCTGCGGAATCTTGTCTTCGGTGACGGTGAAGTCTTCAGGGTGCAGCCCGGCGACGTAGTTTCCCTTGCGATCGGTGACGGCGACGTTGAGCTGCACCAGCACCACGTTGACGCGGAAGTTGGTCGATCCGTCCTGAGCCGAAGGGCGCGGGGCGGCGCCGAGGAACAAGAGCAATCCCGAACCGAAGGAGACGAGAGCAACGGATTTCTTGTGGATGGCCATTGTGGTACGAGCTCCCAAGTGCTGCGTTCTTACTGCCCGTGCGCCAGGCTTGCGACCTGCACGGCCAGTCTTCCCTGTTTGAATTCCTCGCCGGCCTGGCGCATGGCGCGGTAGAGCGCCGGCCAATCGTCAATGTTGGTGGCGAAGATGTTGACGATCATCTGGCGGGTCAACTGGGGCACGAGAAGGTTAAGCGCCACCGGGGAGTAGCCCATCTCGTCGGCGAGGCGCGCCCAGTAAAGATTGGTGGATTGCCAGGATTCTCCGAAGAGGCGGCTGGTGTAGCCGCCGGAGACGGGGAAAAGGCCGGCATCGATGAGGCCGCAGGCGTCGCTCTGCTCCATCTCCGGGTGAGGGACGCCGAAATCGCGGGAGAGGCGTTCGGGATTGACGGCCTGGGGGTCGCGGCGGGCGAGCCCATCGAGCTCCTTGCCGGCCGGTCCCCATGCGCCGGCCTGATCGGGAAACTGCCGTCGATATGCGGAGGCGAGATAAAACGTGACCGCAGGCAGGGCTTCATCGGGAAGCACAGAAGCGGCTCCGGGCTGGCTGAGAGAGATTTGCAGGCGATCGAGCGACTGGGGGGTGATGCGCTCGGCGAGGATGGAGAGCACCTGGCGGCGCAGATCGGGATGGGTGGCGGCGGCGGCGAGCAGCTCTTCGCCGGCGCGCTGATAGAGGGCGACGGCGTGCATCTCCGCGGGGCTGATGTTCCACCAGCGGGGAATGACGGAGTCGATCAGCAACTGGGGCACGGTCTCTTTCCAGATGAGCGCCTGGACATTGTCCGGGGCGATGAAATCCTGCTCCACCGAGGCGAGGGCGTAGGGCAGGTCAGCGAGCGAACCCATGAGATACGCGCCGCCGCCGGCGGTGACGCCGATGCCGATCAGCTCCGGCGGACCCCAGATTTCCTGGACGCCCTGCACGGAGACGGTGGAGAAGTCGTGGGAGCGGACGAAGAGCGGGTTGTTGTGCAGCACCTGCGCGCCGGGCGGCTCGTAGTAGGCGTAGTTGAGACCGACGAGGGTGTCGCGCAGGAAGGGCGCGAGGCGGCCGCGCGCGGCCTCAAGCTGCGCCGGAGAGCCGGGGGTGCGGATGACGCTGGTGAGATCGGTGCGAATCTGCAGCTCGGCATGGCGATTGGTATAGATCACCGGGGACCAGGAGGTTTTCTCGCCCTCGGTGAAGATGGGCCGGGGCAGCTCGAACTCGCGCAGATCGCCGGCGAGGAGAATAAGACTGTCGCCGACGCGGGCGCCGTGGGCGAGCTGATTCAAGCCGTCGTAAAGGCCGAAGAGGGTATCGAGAGAGACGAGGCGCTGGTCGTCGAGGACGGCGCCGATGCGGTGCGCGAGCTCCTGGTGCACGCGCCGGCCTTCGGGAGTGGTCTGCGCGGGACCGGCAAGGAGATCGACGATCTGATCCTGGCCGGAGCCGGGGCTACCGCCGGCGGCAACCACAATGGCGCCGAGAGAACCGCGGGCCGCGTCAAAGAGCTGCTGCGAAGAGGCAATCGCGGCGAAGGGATGGATGGCCTCCTGCCAGGAAGCATTGATGCGCCTGGGGGGGATCTGGCCCTGGCGGGCGAAGATCTGCCAGAGACCAATGTCGGCCTGGAAGGAGCCGAGGGCGTTGGCGCGCAGGGCCTGGTTGGAAATCCTGTCGACGCTATCGGCGGCGGCGATGAAACTGGCGATGGAGCTGTCGTCGAGCGAGGGAAATTCCGCGAAGATGGAATACCAATTATTGAAGCGGACAAAGTTGGCGGCAAGCAGGCGCGCGGTTGCAGGAGAAAGCTGCTTGCCGGGCTGGCGTCCGGAGTCAATGGCGCTCAACGAGAGATAAACCTGGAGGGGGCCGATGTCGGTTTCGACATTGGAGGCGAAGACCAGACTTTCGAGCAGCTGCTCGGGCGACTCGACCGCGCGCATGCGCCGAGACCATTCGCGGAAGCCCGCGGTCTTCCTGTGCTGGTCGAAGATGTCACTCCAGACGCCGAGATCGCCGGGGACCAGCGGCTCCCCGCTTGAATCAAACTCGAGGCGGGTGAAGAAGAGAAGCAGCTCGGCGTTCCGGGGGTAAACGCCGGCGTAGGCGTACTCATTGGGGACGGCAGCGCGATAGGCAGCGTACAGCGAGCGAAGCCGGGGGCCCTGGGTAAGGAAGGCCTGCTGGGCAGGACCGACACGGGCCAGGGCGTCAAAGTAAGCCGCGATCCAGCCGCGGTCGCGATCGAGGAGACGCCAGACAAATTCGCCGGGCGCGGAAGGACTGGCGCCGACGAGCTCGGACCAGGCTTTTTCAGCGCCTGCGCCGCCGGGCACGGCGAGATGGCCGGAGCGGATGGAAAGCTGGCTGCCGTAGAAATCGAAGGTCGCGGCAACGGTCAACAGCCTGCGCATTCCCGGCGCATGAACCAGCGCGTCCCTGGTCTCGGGATCGAGCCGCCACATAGCCGTGTACAGGCGATCCACGTCGGGGTCGTGGAGCAGCATGTCGAGAAGGTCGCCTGCGCCCTGGTGCCTGGCTCCTGCCAGGGCAACCCAGTCCTTCTCGCTGAAGAGGACGGGCACCGCGGTGCCGGGAAACGCGTAAGAGAAGGGGACGTGATTCTCGAGGTCCTGCTCGAGGGTGGTGAGAGGAAAGCCGGAGTCGAGGGTGAGGAAGGCGCGTTCCGCGTTGCTGGTCATGAGGGACGCGCCGTGGGTGCCGCAGCTGCCATCGAATTGGTAGCCGAGAACGGGCAACAGGCGAGAGGCATCGCTGCAGTCGGCCACGCGAATGGTGGAGTCAGGGCCGGCGAGAGATTCGAGCTCGCGCGCAAACTGCACGTAGCGCGAGAGCAGGATCAGATATTCGGTTTCCCTTCCCGTCTCGTGACCCCAAAGAGCCACGTTGCGGGCCAGCATGGGCAGCACGTCGCGGGTGGAAACCTGCTGGCTGACGGCGGCCATGCGCAGGAAAGAGCGCAGTGGACCGGGAATGAGGATGGTTTCAACAGGCGGCGACGGGGAGGGCTGAAGCGCAGCGGCCGCGGGCGAACCGGATGAGGAATTTTGCGGGGAGGAACTTGCAGAGGGGGCCGCAAACCCGGGCCCGGCACAGCAGAAGAGCGCCCATAGGAAAACGGCCAGCGGACGAAGAGGATGTCTCATTGCGAATGCCCCTTCAGAACAGCTCGAGATCAGGTGGACCAGGACCTTCGTAGATCAGGGAGTGGACTCATGCGGGACGCGGAGCCGAGCCAGAGTGTTTCCTTAAGTGGACAAGGGACGCATCGCGTGCTGATTTTGTTTACTGATCGCCAGAATTCGTACTACAAGCTAAAGTTTTCGTTGCCGCTTGCCTGCTGTCAGTTGCCTTTGAGCCGGCAGCGCGCGGGCCCACAAAAAAATGGGAGCAGACCGGTGGGCAATTGTCGCAAATCGCGAAACCGCGGGCAAGCAATTTCCGGCGACGCTTGCGTCGCTGCGCCAACGCCCCGGGACAGAAGCCCGGAAACCTTCCCGTTCAGTCCCGGAATCGTGGGCGGCGCTTGCGGGCGGGGAACGCGGGAAAACGTACCCATCTTACTCTTTTCCTTTAAAAGCGCAATGTACCGGCGAGAAGGCGACAATCTGCCGACATTTCCGGGGACCGGTTCACGGGACGCAGGGGAGTTGCCGGTCCTTGGGAAGCGGGTACGGAGCGGCGGGTACGGGGCGGCGGCTGCGCGGAAGAAGACCGGGAGCGCGCGAGAGAGTCAGGCGACCGGCTGGACCTGGCGATCGCCGCGGGCCTCGGCGAGGAGCGCGATGACTTCGCCGTCGGCGGTGGGATCGAAGTTGCGATAGAAGCGGCCGACGGCTTCAAAGGGCTCGGGCTGGGTGCAGGCGAGGACGCGATCGGCTTCCGCAAAAAGGGCGCGGAAGGTGGAGGGAGCGGCGACGGGGACGGCGATGACGATCTCACGGGCGCGCGGACGGACGGCGCGGGCGGCGGCGCGCATGGTGGCGCCGGTGGCCAGGCCGTCGTCGATGAGAAGAACCGGGCGGCCGGTGAAATCGAGCGGGGGAAGGCAGTTGCGAAAGACGCGTTCGTCTTCGGTGAGCTGTGCCCGTTCTTCTTCGGCGAAAGCGCGCACGGATTCTTCCCTGATGCCGAGGGCGGCGAGGACGCCGGCATTGAGGGCGAGCGCGCCGCCGCCGGCGATGGCGCCCATGGCGAGTTCTTCCTGGCCGGGCGCGCCGAGCTTGCGGACGGCAAGAATGTCGAGCGGCAGGTTGAGCGCGGCGGCAACTTCATAGGCGACAGGAACGCCGCCGCGGGGCAAGGCGAGGACAATGGTGTCCGGCGATGGAGGGGATTCGAGGAGAACCTGCGCCAGCTTGCGGCCCGCATCTCTGCGGTCGTTGAAAAGGACCTGGCTTTCGCGGAACATGGTCTCACTTCCTTCAGAAGCGGGGCGCGCCGCCGATCTGGACGATGCCGGGACCGCCGCCGAGCTCCATGCCCAGTTGCAGGCGCGCGGACTCCGACATGCGGCTGGGTGTCCAGGGAGGGTCGAAGACGACCTCAACCTGTGCCTCGGCCACCTGCGGCAGGCGAAGGAGCTTGCTTTCAACATCGGCTTTGAGCACGTTGCTCATGCCGCAGCCGGGCGAGGTCATGGCCATGCGCACGGCGATGGCGTGGCCGGCGGCTGCGGGATTGATGGCAACGGAGTAGACCAGGCCGAGGTCGACGATGTTGACGGGCAGCTCGGGATCGTAGACGGTCTTGAGCGCGTCCCAGACGAGGGACTCGGTGAGTTCCTTTTTTTGGTCCTGGAGGAGCGGTTCGGCTGCCGAAGAAGCTTCGAGGCCGAGGGCATCGGCGTCTTCAGCGGCGATGCGGAAGATGGCGTGCAGCTCGTTGGAGACGGTGAAGGCGCCGCCACGCTGCTGGACGATACGCAGAGGCGTGCCCCTGGGGAGGGTCTCGCGACGGCCGCTGGGAACGGCGATGACTGCGCAGTCGCGGGTGAGCTGGATGGTCTGGGTCATCTTTGAGGTTTTCGCAATTCGAAATCCTGTTTATTCCTCCGGGCCTGAAGGCCGGAAGGTCCTTGCCGCGGTCTCAGGGGCCTGAAGGCCCCTGCTCCCTCCGACAGGCTAAAGCCCTCAATCATTCTTTGCGCCGTAGGTCCTGCTCCCTCCGTTATTCGGTGGTGACCGGCTCGCGCTCGCCGTGCAGAGCGGCCTCAAAGGTGTGCCAGGCAAGGGTGGCGCACTTCACGCGGGCGGGAAACTCGGAGACGCCGGCGAAGACATCGAGCTTGCCCAGCGAAGCGCGCTCGCCGTCGGGGCTTTGGCCGGTGACCATGCCGTGAAAGCTCGAGAAGAGTTTTTCCGCCTCAGCGGTAGTTTTTCCCTTGAGGGTCTGGGTGAGCATGGAGGCCGAGGCGCGGGAGATGGCGCAGCCGTTGCCCTGAAAGGCGATGTCCTGGATTACGTCGCCCTGGAGGTCGAGGTAAATGGTGCAGCGGTCGCCGCAGAGGGGATTGAAGCCCTCGGCCTTGAGCGCAGGCGAGCTGAGAGCGCGATAGTTGCGCGGAGATTTGGCGTGCTCCAGGATCACTTCCTGATACATGTCGCGCAGATCGGCCATCAGCCCAGCACCTCCCGTACCTTTTCGATGCCGCGGGCGAGGGCGTCGATCTCTTCAAGGGTGTTGTAGGCGGCGAAGGAGGCGCGCACGGTGGCAGGAATGCCGAAGCGCTCCATGACCGGCTGGGCGCAGTGGTGGCCGGTGCGGACGGCAATGCCTTCCTGGTCGAGAATGGTGCCGATGTCGTGAGGATGGATGTCTTCGATGAGGAAGGACAAGACGCCGGCTTTCTCCCGCGCGGCGCCGATGAGGCGCACGCCGGGGATGGCGCCGATCACTTTGGTCGAGTAGGCGAGCAGCGCGTGCTCGTGCGCGCCGATCGCGCGGATGCCGAGATTGCCCACCCAGGCGATGGCCGCGCCGAGGCCGATGACGCCGGCGATGTCGGGCGTGCCGGCCTCGAACTTGTGGGGAATCTTGTTGTAGAGGGTCTTCTCGAAGGTGACGGAGCTGATCATGTCGCCGCCGCCCTGGTAAGGCGGCATGGCTTCAAGCAGAGCGGCCTTGCCGTAGAGGACGCCGATGCCGGTGGGGCCGTAGACCTTGTGGGAGGAGAAGGCGTAGAAGTCGCAGCCGAGGTCCTGGACGTCGATGGGCAGATGCGGCGCGGCCTGCGCGCCATCGACGAGCACGGGAATGTTGAGGGAGTGGGCCAGGCGCACGATCAGCTTGACGGGGTTGACCGTACCGAGAGCGTTGGAGACGTGGGAGACGGCGACGATTTTGACGCGCGGCGTGAGCAGTTTCTCGAACTCGTCGAGGAGAAGCTCGCCGGCGTCGTTCATGGGCGCGACGCGGAGGGTTGCGCCTTTTTCCAGGCAGAGCATCTGCCAGGGAACGATGTTGGAGTGGTGCTCCATGGCGGTGATGAGGACCTCATCGCCAGACTGCACGTGGGTGCGGCCGTAGGATTGGGCGACGAGATTGATGGCCTCCGTTGCGCCGCGGACGAAGACGATCTCGCGCGCATCGGCGGCGTTCAAAAAGGCCTGAATAGCCGCGCGGGCGGCTTCGTACTCCTCCGTGGCGCGCTGCGAGAGCAGGTGGACGCCGCGATGGATGTTGGCGTTGGTGTGGCGATAGTAGCCGGAGATCGAGTCGATCACGGCGTCGGGCTTTTGCGAGGTGGCGGCGTTGTCGAGATAGACGAGGGGCCGGCCGTGGACGCGCTCGCGGAGGATGGGAAACTCGGCGCGCACTTTTTCAACGTCGAGACGGGCAAGCAGATCAACATGGGGCTCGGCAACGGGCACGCTCATCCGATTTCCTCCCAGTTCCGTTCGCGGTTGGGTTGATTGTGTTCTCCGGCGGAGTTCGCGGCCGACGCCGGAGCGGCGAGCGAAAGCAGGCGGACTTCGATGACGGCCTGGGCGTAATCGCGGGCCGCGCCGGGCTTCATGCGGTCGAGACACTCGCCGGCGAAGGCTTCGAGAAGGAGCCGGCGCGCCTCCACTTC
>DATJRT010000101.1:0-6593 GCA_035504495.1 Occallatibacter sp. | reverse complement strand
GGCGACGCGGTGATCCAGACGCGGTTTCCGCCGGAGCCGAACGGCTATCTGCACATTGGCCACGCCAAAGCCATTTTTCTCGATTTTGGACTGGCGGATGAGTTCGGCGGCAAGACCAACCTGCGCTTCGACGACACCAATCCCGAAAAAGAAGAGACGGAGTACGTCGAGTCGATCATGACAGACGTGCGCTGGCTGGGCTACGAGTGGGAGAAGCTTTGCTACGCGTCGGATTATTTCGGGCAGCTCTACGAGTGGGCCCTGCAGCTGATCCACGCGGGCAAGGCGTACGTGGACGACCTGACGGCCGAGGAGATTCGGCAGTACCGAGGCACGCTGACCGAGCCGGGGAAAGACAGCCCGTATCGCGAGCGGGCGATCGAGGAGAATCTCGACCTGTTTGTGCGCATGAAGAAGGGCGAGTTTCCCGATGGGAGCCGCGTGCTGCGGGCGAAGATCGACATGGGTTCGCCCAACCTGAACCTGCGCGATCCGGTGATGTACCGCATCCTGCACGCCACGCATCATCGCACCGGCGACGCGTGGTGCATCTACCCGATGTACGACTTTGCGCACGGGCAATCGGATTCGATTGAGCGGGTGACGCACTCGATGTGCACGCTCGAGTTTGCGGACCATCAGCCGCTTTACCGCTGGTACATCGAGCAACTAGGCATCTTTCCTTCAGAACAAATTGAATTCGACCGGCTCAACCTGACCTACACTTTGCTCTCGAAGCGAAGGCTGCTGCAGCTGGTGGAGGAGGACCATGTGCGCGGGTGGGACGACCCGCGCATGCCCACGCTGAGCGGGATCCGGCGGCGCGGGTACACGCCGGAGGCGATTCGCGCCTTTGTTGCGAGCGTGGGCGCGACGCGGACCAACGGGATCGTGGATATCGAGATGCTGGAGCACTTTCAGCGCGACGACCTGAACCGGCGCGCGGCGCGGGCCATGGCGGTGCTGCGGCCGCTCAAGCTGGTGATCGACAACTATCCGGAGGGACAGGCGGAAGAGGTGGAAGTGGCCAACAACCCGGAGGACGCGTCGGCGGGGACGCGCAAGGTGCCGTTCAGCCGCGAGCTTTACATTGAGCAGGACGATTTTCGCGAAGTTCCTCCGCCCAAGTATTACCGGCTTTCGCCGGGCAAGGAGGTACGGTTGCGCAACGCGTATTTTGTGACGGCGCGGAGCATGGTGAAGGACTCGCACGACCGCATCGTGGAAGTCCATTGCACGTACGATCCGGCGAGCCGCGGCGGCAACTCGCCCGACGGGCGCAAGGTGAAGTCGACAATCCACTGGGTATCCGCGGCGCACGCGGTGCCTGCGGAGATCCGGCTCTACGAAAAGCTCTTCAGCAAGCCCGATCCGGGCGAGGTGGCGGAGGGCGGGAGCTATCTCGACAATCTGAATCCCAACTCGCTCGAAATTGTGAACGAAGCGAAGCTCGAGCCGTCGCTGGCAAGCGCGCAGCCCGGAGAGCGGTTCCAGTTTGAGCGCGTGGGCTACTTCTGCCTAGACCCAGATTCAAACCCCAATTCAGCGGCAGGCAGGCTGGTTTTCAACCGCACGCTGCCGCTCAAGGACTCGTGGGCGAAGATCGAGAAGAAGGCAGCGAGTTAGCGAGCCAGCGAGTCAGCAAGTCGGCGGTTGGTTGAGCTCTTTGCTTTCCCAGGTCCGAGAATTCGGACCTGGGGCACACGGCACGCGGCGCCCGCAGTTGAGAAGACGCTCGCGGATCGCTCGCATGGGCGTTGAACCTTCCCCGGTACTAACGGAACGAGTTGAATCCGCAGAGGTTGAATTTTTGAATTGACCTGTCAGTGGAGGGAGGGTATTCTCCGGCCATGATTTCTACCGCCGGCCTCGATGTGGCGAAGATCAAGCGGAATGTGGAAGCGTATTGGATGCAGGACCCGAAGATGAACGGCCCTGTGAAGGTAATCTCGGCTACGCGCGCGGCGAGTCTTGGCGCCAGGCTGGGCCAGGTCATTGCAGTTGGAGGCTGTGTGGTCTCCGCGAAGTTTGTGCTGGGTAAACCGCTGGCGACAATCGAAAAAATCCTCGGCCTCAAAGCCGGTGAGCTCAGCGGCGGCGGGGCTCTCCTGCGCCTCAATCGGTTCCCAATCCCCAAGGAATTCGATTTGGCCGGCTACACAAATGTGGCGGCCTACCCTGGGTATCCTCCGGGCCTGGGATCGAATCAGTGGGTGGTCAAGGCTGATATCCCAGCCACGGTTGAGAAGCTGGTGGGTCCTGGGGGGACCTTCTGACAGGCTTGCCGATCCGCCGGCGAACGCTCCTTCAACTCTCAGGCCTAATTGCCGAACCCATCGATGGGCGCGTGAATCGTCCTGGGCGCGTGGCGATGCCGGGAGCCTGCGCGGGCGCAGGTGCGGTCCCACCCAAACCTCGGACAGAGGAGTGGCGATCATGAACCGGGTCGTTCGAGCGGCCTACCGGCGGCTGGGTATTCTGCAGGTGGGAAGGCGCAGAGTTCGCGATCTGATGGACTTTATCGAGGACCGCGGGATCACGCTGGTGATCGACGTGGGCGCGAACGTGGGCCAGTTCGGCGCGTGGCTGCGGCGGAATGGGTACCGCGGCAAGATACTTTCCTTCGAGCCGGGCAGGGCCGATTTTGCGATTCTCAAGCGAAAAGCGGAGGCGGACGGCAACTGGGAGGCGTTCTATTGCGGCCTGGGCGCGGAGTCGGGCACGGCGGTTCTTCACGTCTCCAAGCTCTCAGTGTGCAGTTCGTTCCTGGAGCTGAGCGCTGCGGCGCTGCTGCATGACGAGCGCATGGCCGTGGATCACACGGAAGAGATTGCGGTGCGCACGCTGGATGAGATCGAGATTCCGGCCGCAGAGAAGGTTCTGCTGAAGATCGACACGCAGGGTTATGAGAGGCAGGTGCTGGAGGGCGGCCGGCAGAGCCTTGGGCGCATGGCCGGCATTGTGATGGAGCTGCCCGTGATTCGCACGTACGAGGGCGTGTGGAAATTCCACGAGGCGCTCGAGTTCATGGCCGAGGCAGGGTTTGTGCCCGCGCAGATTCAGTCGGTGGGCTTTCACACCGTGGACAAGGTTGCGGCGGTGGAGTTCGATTGCCTGTTCCGGCCGCGGAGCGAGATTGACGGAGGCAGCGGGTTAGCAAGTTAGCGAGTTAGCGAGTTAGCGGCTGGTTTGCAGTTATGCTTCTCAAGGTCCGAGAATCCGAGCCTGGGGCGCCCGGCGATGGTTGCGCCGCTGCTATTTTCCAATTACATCGATGGGAACGATGATGGTTTTGGGCGGGAGGCATTCGTTGTCATTGCAGGCCTGGTAGTGAAGGCTGGCCTGGACGGCGTGATGGCCCGCCTCGGCGAGGATGCGCGCGTGAATGACGAACTCGCCGGTGTAGACGCTGAGTTTGGTGGTGGGGTCAACGGGCAGCGCCATCTCTGCGCCGGCAGGATAGGTTGCCGCTTCGAGGCGCACGCCCACGCCCGCGGGGAACGCGAGCGTGGTGGGAATAAGAAAGGCGTTCGAAGGCGTGTGCGAATTGATGTGCAGGCCCGATGCCACGCGGAAATGAAGCGCAATCGCGCTGGGCCTGCCGGCGGAGACGGCGACCTGCGTGGGATAAAGGTAGGCAACGGAAGCGCCGGCGATGGGCGAGCGCACGGGCGGATTGGCGGGCACGATTTGCGCGCGCAGTGGGAGCGCGGCGAGCGCGACAGCGAAAATAGCGGCAATGGAGAAGTTGCCAATCATGCCGCGGCGGTCAACCATAGATCCTTCGACTTCGGTCTCCGCGGCGACCTTCGCTCAGCGATGACGCCTGTGGGGCGGCCGACTCCCAAGCTTGCCGGCACTCTCATTGCGTGAGCGCCTTTTTGATGTTGGCTTCCATGTCGCTCTCAGAGGAGAGGCCCATCTGCGCCGCAACCACGGTTCCCTTACGATCGATGAAGAAAGACGTGGGCAGAGCGTCGAGTCCGCCATAGGGCGCGCTGATGCTGTCGCCGTTGATGAGGACCGGATAGGGCATCTTCATCTGCTGGACGAATTTGTCCACCTCGGCCTTGTCCTTGGCCCAGCCGGCCTTGTCGCCGGGCGCAAGGTCGTCGCCTTCGGTATCGACGCCGAGGACCTCGAATCCCTGGGAAGCGTATTTGTCGCGCAGGGCCACGAGCCAGGGAGTTTCAATTTTGCAGGGGCCGCACCAGGTGGCCCAGAAGTTGAGGAGCACGGCCTTGCCGCGGAAGCTGGCGAGCGAGACCTTCTTGCCGTCCAGGTTCTCGAGGACGAAGGCGGGCGCGGGTTTGCCCTGGAGACCCGCCGCAGCATTGGCAAGCGGTGTGCCCGGATCCGCGGCGACGGAGGCGTCGGCGATCAGTTCGCCCTGGTGCTCGGCCAGGATGAGGGAGCGCTCGGCAGCCTGCTGGCGATACTCCCAGTTGGCCCACCCGGCCCAGGCAAACACCGCCAGGAGAAAAATAACGGCGCAGAGAACCAGAGTATTGCGGCGAATGGGAAGAGACCTCATGGGTTCTATTGTAGAACCGGGAACGGGGAACGAGGGACCAAGGGGACGAGGGACTGAGGGACTAGGGAATAGGGAATAGGGAATAGCTTCTAACTTCTTGCTTTTAGCTTTTAGCTTTTAGCTTTTAGCTTTTAGCTCTCAGTTCCCTGTTCCCTGTTCCCTTTCCGCTGATCCCTGACGTCCGATTTGTTACCATCAGAAGCCGATGAACCCGTCAAAGCAAAATCCTGAGCGCATGGAGCCGGCGGCGCTGGTGCGCACGGAGGCGGCGGCGCTGGAGGCGTTGGCCTGCCGGCTCGAAGGTGCGATGGCGGAGCCGTTTGCGCGCGCGGTGGAGCTGGTGCTGCGCTGCGGCCAGGCTAACGGGCGGGTGGTGGTGACGGGGATGGGCAAGAGCGGGATCATCGCGCAGAAGATCGCGGCCACGCTCAGCTCCACGGGATCGCCGGCGCTGTTTCTGCATCCCGCCGAAGCGGTGCACGGGGACGTGGGGGTGGTGCTGAAGGGCGACGTGGTGATTGCGCTTTCGGCGAGCGGCGAGACGGAAGAGATTCTGCGGCTGCTGGCCACGGTGAAGCGCAAAGGCGATGCGCTGGTGAGCTTCTGCTGCAACCTCAATTCGACCCTGGCCCAGGCGAGCGACGTGGCGCTCGATTGCGGCGTGGAGCGCGAGGCCTGCGGGCTGAACCTGACGCCGACGGCCTCGACGACGACGATGCTGGCGCTGGGCGATGCACTGGCCATTGCGGTGAGCCTGCGCAAGGGATTCCGCGCGGAGGATTTTGCCGAACTGCATCCGGGCGGCAAGCTGGGCAAACAACTGGCGAGGGTGCGGGAGCTGATGCACGCAGGCGCGGACGTACCGGCGGTGGCGCCGCAGACGCGCATGACCGATGTGATTTACGAAATGTCGAGCAAGAAGCTGGGCATGACCACGGTGCAGGAGAATGGCCGGCTGCGCGGCGTAATCAGCGACGGCGATCTGCGGCGGTTGCTGGAGCGCGAGGGCGGCGCGGCGCTGAGCAAGACGGCGGGCGAGGCGATGAATGCGGCTCCCAAGACGATCGGCGCGGAGGAGCTGGCGGCGAAGGCGCTGGCGATTCTGGAGGAGCGCAAGATTACCTCGCTGATTGTCGTGGATGCGGAGATGCATGTGGAGGGTGTGGTGCATCTGCACGATCTGTGGGGGGTGGAGTTGATTTGAAGGCGGGGATCAGGGGAACAAGGGAATAGGGAACAGGGAATAGAAAGGCCGGCGGGTTGAGGGGAGCGCCTTCCCAGGTCTCAAAATCCGGGCCTTGGGGCACTCGACGGGGGAAGACGCGGCAGGAATGGACACGAGAGCACAACTCTTGAGAAAGCTTGTTGTTAATGGCCATGTGAACGTGGCGGAACGGCAGGCCCTCGGCACAGTTGGCAGACAAGAAGTAAAAGATGTTGTGAAGTCCTTGCTGAGACAGGACGGAGTGTTCCCCGACCACGGCACGCGGAGAGCGGTTTATGAAGGTGCAACTCTTGCTACGCTGGGTTCAAACGTGCAAATCACCTGGGAGCGCTCCGATCTTCGGGATCCGTTTACTGTGGCAGAACGCCGAGTGGAAACATTTGCAAGTGTGGACGCTGCGATACAAAGGTTTATTGATAGCGAGTGGGGCGCCGGAATCGACGGGATCAGGCTCCAGTAGCGCAATGTGGCGTTGCTCCTCTCCTCCACCGTTCCAACATTTAGAATGAAAGCTGCTGTCATTCGTTCTTGCGTCTGCCGGCCAGGTTAGAGCAAAGGCTTGTTGAGGAACAACCGCGGATCCTTCGACTCGGCCGTCCGCGGCGGCGGGCGACCTTCGCTCAGGATGACAGGCGCGGTTTGGCCGGCTTCCAAAACCAAGCAAATGCGCGCGTGTCAAAGCGGCCACAGGCTTGTGCCTGGTGACACGCTCGAAACCGCGGCTTGTCGGCTTACACCCTTTATTGTCAGTCGCTCGGAAAAATGGCCCTCCTTCTGCACTGCCTTCAGCGTGGGCAGACGAGGAGGACCGGAGTGGCGGCAACTTCTGTGGCA
>DATJRT010000100.1:0-24840 GCA_035504495.1 Occallatibacter sp. | reverse complement strand
CTGATGAACGCGCAGACGCCGCAAGCCAAGATCGCCGCCAACGGCCAACTGGACGGCGCCCTGGCCAAGGTCCTGGTGCTGACCGAGAACTATCCGCAACTGCGCTCGAGCGAACAGTTCATGCGCCTGCAGGACGAGCTGGCCGGGACTGAAAACCGCATCGCCGTATCGCGCAAGCGCTATAACGACGCCATTCAGGACTACAACACGTTCATCCTGCAATTTCCCAACAACATCTGGGCGGGCATGTCCGGTTTCAAGCAGAACACCGCGTATTTCACGGCCAGCCCGGCCGCGCAAGCCGTGCCGAGCGTCAAATTCTAAGCCCCGGAGCCTTGTAAGCCCCGGTTCCGCCTCATCCGCCGTGCGCAGAAAGAGGCCATTCCGCGATGCGGGATGGCCTCTGTGCCTTCAAACCCTCAGTCGCGCCCCGAAAACCGGCCTACTTGAACGAGCCAATCGCGCTCGCTTCGTCGTCGTAGATGTCAAAGACAGTGTAGAGCTTGGTCAACTGAAGCAGGTCGTGGACCTTCTTGGTCAGTTTCAGGAGCTTCAGCTTGGCTCCCTGGTTCCTGGCCGTGGTGTAGGCGCTCACCAGCTCGCCCAGCCCCGAGCTGTCGATGTAATTTACGTCTCCCAGGTTGAGCAGAATGTTCTTCTGACCTTTGCCTATCATGTCGCGAATGGCGTCGCGCAACTGCACACTGCCCTCGCCCAGAGTGATTCGCCCGCTCAGGTCCAAAACGGTAACGCCGTCCACCTCACGCGAAGCAATAGTAAGTGCCACGGATAATTCCCTCCTTTTCGGGTACTACCGTTATAGCATCTTCGCGGGCCGGTGCGGGTGGAAAACCCCTCGTCCGTATCGTCCCCATCCGATTCTCGTACTGGAAGCGATCGCTGCCATCGCCGCCCGCGCAAATGCTTTAGGTTTTTTCTTGAGCCGGAGCCAGACGTTTCACCAACGTCAACTCGGTGCCAGGATGCAGTTGTCGAAAGTGTACCTCATCCATGAACGATCGCATAAGAAAGATGCCGCGCCCCGTTCCGCGCAGCAGATTCTCCGGCGCCCGCGGATCGGGCAGCGTCTCCGGGTCTACGCCGCGGCCCTGGTCGGCAATCGTGAAAACCAGCGCCGAGCCGGTGTTTTCCAGGCTCACGGCGATCTTCTTCGAGGGGTCGTATTCGTTGCCGTGCAGCACGGCGTTCACGGCCGCCTCGCGCACTGCCATGGCGATGTGGAACCGCTCATCCTCGTCCACGCCGGCCTCTTCGGCCAGCTTGTCCGCGGCGGCTTCCACTTCGCTCACGCTCTCCATCGTGGAACTGAGCGTGAAATTGCGCCGGCCTGGCCTGAGTGCGCTCAAATCGTCTCGAACCGCCTGGGGATTCGGATGCGGAAACCGGAATTCCAGCCTATGAAGGCGTTGAAGAACCTTGCTCGCAGTTTCATCATTCGACGGGGACTGTGTCAAGCCGGGCGTGGGTTCGCTTCGCGCGGCGAAGAAACCTTGGCCTTCTATCCCTTTCTAAAGGCGCGTTCCTGATCCCGCGCGCCGTGAAAAACGTGAAGGATGTGAACGGCTCCTCGCGCTTTGCGGTAGTAGATGATATATTTCCCCACTGGAAAGCTCAGCACGCCGGGAGCAAGATCGTCGCGCCTGCGGCCGATGCCCGGAGACTCGCCCAGCAGCGCAAATTGCTCTTCGATAGCCTCCACCACCCGGTCGGCTACGTCCAGGCCGGCGTGTTCGGCCAGGTAGACAAAGATGTCATCCAGTTCGCTTTGAGCTTTTCGCGCGACGCGGACGCGCATTACCTTGCGGCAGCTTTCTGGAGCCTCTTCCGCCCTCTTGCCTTAATGCCGGCCGTGAGTTTCGCCAATCCCGCCCGGCCCTCGTAATCTGTGTATCGTCCTTGCTCGATGTCGGCGATGCCTTCAAGAACGTGCCTGCGGATCTCTTCAACCTGGATTGCCGTCAGGTCGGTCACCACATCCTCCACAGTAGGGTTAGCGAGCCGCTGTGCGCGCTCGTCGTCCCGTTCCATGCGGCGGAGGGCCTCGCGGACTACTTCGCTGGCGTTGTTGTACCGCCCGCTCCTGACCCGCGCCCGCACATACTCCGCAAGCTGGTCGGTTATGGAAATGTTCATCTGATCCATCTCTATGCGTATCCCCCGCGCGGAGATCCCGTTCGCCGATGCAGTAAGCATAGTTCGAGGGAGACCGGATGTCAATCCTTGACATTTGTGGCTAGTGGGTCAATTTGAACACGTCTTGAAGGGGCACGACTTCAGTCGTGCCGTAAGCGCCGCAAAATGAGTTGGGCTTTACAGGCCGCGGAAAAACTCCAAGTGAAAGAGGGTTTGTATCAGGACACGGCTGGTAGGTCAGGGATTTATCCCTGACTGCCGCAAATGCCTCAAAATAAAGGCTGGGCTTTAGCCCCTGACGGACCGGGTATTGAAATTAGGACACCACCAAAACCCGGTAACGCTGCCTGCCGCGCCGCCCTCGCGCTCCCTTCCGCCCCGGCGCAGCTCGAATCCATTCCAGAGTTATGCACAGCGAGTCCTCCGCATTCACCGAGCTTACACGGGGAATTTACAGCGCATTCACACCAAGGTCACCTCACAGTAACCGCAATCCGGCTACCCTCGCATATGCGAATACCCAATCGGATCCTCCCTCTCTCAATTCTGACGGGCATTCTATTGCTCGTCTTTGGTCAGTCCGCACTGCACGCCCAATATGACACCGGCTCCCTGGTCGGCGTCATCCACGACTCCACCGGCGCGGTTTTGCCCGGCGCGACCGTCACCGTTCTCAACAAAGCCACCGGCGCCGTCTTCACCACCACCTCCGGCAGCGAGGGCGAATACGAGGCTCCGTCGCTGCGTACCGGAATCTACAAGATCACGGCCGAGCACTCCGGCTTCAGCACCGCCGTGGCCGATAGCATCACCGTCTCCGTGGGCGCCCGGCAGCGCATCGACCTGACCCTCAAGGTCGGCCAGGCCGCCGCAACCACGGTCGAAGTCAGCGGCGTTGCCCTGCAACTGCAAACCGACTCGAGCGAGCGCGGCCAGACCGTCTCCGGCTACCAGACCGCCGCTCTGCCGCTGGTCAGCCGCAACTTCTCCGACCTGCTGGCGCTGGTCACCGGCTCCCGGCAGGCGCCCACCCAGGCGCTGACCAGCTCCGCCAGCAGCCTGCTGCGGGAGGGTTCGTATAACGTCAACGGCCAGCGCAGCATGTTCAACAACTACCTGCTCGACGGCATGGACAACAACGCCTACGGCGAAAGCAACCAGGGATTCGACAACCAGATCATCCAGCCGCCGCCGGATTCGATCGCGCAGTTTGAAGTGGTGACCAACAACGAGAGCGCGGAGTACGGCCGCTCCTCCGGCGCCACGATCAACGTGGCCACGCGCAGCGGCACCAATCAATTTCACACCACGCTCTATGAGTTCCTGCGCAACACCGACTTGAACGCCACCGGCTACTTTGCGCCGGTGAAGAAGCCAAGCTTCAACCGCAACCAGTTCGGCGCGGACTTCGGCGGCCCCATCCTGCACAACCGCTTCTTTTACTTCCTCGACTACGAAGGGTTCCGGCAGACGCTCACGCCGCTGGTGGTGCTGACCGTGCCCACGCTCAATGAGCTGAGCGGAAACCTCGCGGTTGCGGTGAAGGACCCGTGGAGCCCGACGACGTACATTCCCGCGGGCACGCCGTTCACCAGCTGGCCTGCGCAGGCGCTGAGCGACCTGGATCCGGCTTCAAAGGCGATCGTAGCCGACTACCAGAACGCGCTGACTGAGTTGCCGGCGAAGTGTACAGTCCAGGCCGGATCGGGCACGGGAGGCTCGGCCGGCGAAGCGGCGAGCGACTGCCCCACCAACGCTCCGTTTACCGACAACGCGGACAAAGGCGACCTGCGCCTCGACTTCCAGCAGAGCCAGAACACCTCCTGGTTCCTGAAGGTAAGCGATCGCAAGGAGACGGGCGACAACCATCCCACGCTGCCCGAGCCCATCGATGGCCAGGCCAACGGGGAGATCAAAATTCACGACGAGCAGGTCGCGCTGGGCTATAACCACGCCATGGGCGCGACCCGCTACCTGGATGCGCGGCTCGCACTCTCCGGCACCGCCGCGGGCAAATGGACCAAGTCGATCGGGTCGCCGTACGACTTCTCCAGCCTGATTCCCGGCCTGCCCACCATCCCCGATGTCTCCGGCGGCCTGCCCTCGATGGCGATCTCCGGCGGCTTCAGCTCGTTCGGCCGCCAAAGCACCAACCCGCAGTGGCAGAACCCCTCGCTCATCGATCCCAAGGTGAATTATTCCTGGGTGCTGGGCAAGCACTCGTTCAAGTTCGGCTACGAATACGAGCACGTCTGGCAGGAGATTGAAGACTCGAACCCGCTGTACGGGTCATTCGCCTTCAGTTACGGCTACAGCGCGTGCCCGGCAGGGGCCGGCACCGCCTGTCCCAACACCAGCAACGCAACCGACACCTACTGGGCCGACTTTCTCTTCGGCGCCAGCCGCACTTATTCGCTGGCCACCTACTTCATCGCCCACACCACGCAGACCATGGACGACTACTATGCGCAGGACGACTGGAGAGCGACTTCAAGGCTGACTCTGAACCTGGGCCTGCGCTGGGAGTACGGCGGTTCGTGGGAGGCGCGGGGCGGCTATCTTGCCAACTTCGACCCGAGCACAGGCACCATGCTCACGCTGGAGCAGAGCAGCGGATATCCCACACCGCCCATGTGCGGAACGGCGCCGTGCGTCTCCACCTACAGCGGCAGCGGTCTTTATGGAAGGCAGCTGGTGCACCCGCCGCTGGGCGATTACGCGCCGCGCGTGGGCTTCGCCCTGGAAATCACGCCGACCATCGCTCTGCGCGGCGGGTACGGCACCGCATTTGTGCACTACTGGCGCGCCGGGTCCGGCAACGACATTGCCATCAACGCGCCGTTTGCGCTGTTCACGGCGGTCACCAACCCCAATACCGTCTCCACGGCCGGGTACTACAGGTTATCGGGTGGATTTCCGGCAGGCCTGGCTACCGACTTCAGCCCCGGCACCGACGATATCGATTTCATCCCGCCCAACACCAAGGACGGCTACGCGGAAAGCTACTTCCTGAGCCTGCAAAAGACGCTGGCCAAGAACATCCTGCTCGACATTGCCTACGTGGGCAATCACGGCCTGCATCTGCAGGGATTCATCAACGCCAACCAGAAGAACCCCGCGGACGGATTCGCGCGCCCGTATCCGAACTGGGGCGGCTACCTGCTCAACAATCCCACGCTCTATCCCACTTTCTCGAACGGCGACATTACCGAAGCTCTCAGCGAGTTCCACTCCATGTACAACGCACTCCAGGTGCGCTATGAGCAGCGTTCTGTGGGCGGCCTTACGCTGCTGAACTCCTTCAGCTGGCAGCATGCGCTCGATAACGCTTCGTCCACGCTCGACGCCAACACCCCCTGCCCGCAGAACGGCGACGACATCGAAGCCGACTACGGCCAGTCCGATTACAACCTGCCTGTCTCCAACGTCACCACCTTGGTGTACGATCTGCCCTTCGGCCAGGGAAAGCGGTTCCTTTCGAGCGCCAGCGGCGTGGAGAACGCAGTGCTGGGCGGATGGCAGGTGAGCGGCGTGAACACCATGCAGGCGGGCACGCCCTTCAACCTTACCTACAATCCGGCCGCGGCCAACGCGGTTTCGCCGGAGTTGAGCCAGAACTGGCGCGGCGAAAACCTCTACCGGCCGAACCTGACTGCGGGCGCTGCGTACATCGAGAAGACCAAGCTCTCCTCGGGCTACATTCAGTACGTCAATCTGTCTTCGCTCACGCTGCCTGGAACCTGCAGCGTCACCACCAGCCCGTGCCCGACCGCCGACCTGATCAGTCCGTTCGGCAACTTGCCCAAGAACTACGGCCGCACGCCCGCGTTCTATGAGACGGACCTGGCGCTGAACAAGCGCTTCAACACGCCTATTGAGCGCGCCAAGATCGAGTTCCGCTCCGAGTTCTACAACCTCTTCAACCACACCAATCTTTACCTGCCCGGTGGAACCGGCGGCGGCACCGTGACCGGCACCGACGGCGGGGCCGTGACCGGCGGCAGCGGCGGCACCATCACCACAACTTTTGAGCCGAGAATCATTCAGTTCGGGCTCAAGATCATTTACTAAGGTTCGGGGCGCGCGCCGGCTGATCCTCGGCGGCGCGCCTCGCGCCCGCTCTGTCCACCGTTGTACCGACCGGCCCGCGCCTGGCCGGAAAGGTCCGCACGCGATTTCCGGATCAGCCAGCATGCCTGCGCGGCGTGAATGACACGGTGCGGCTGGAAACAGGAGCCAGGTCACCGGCGGAGGCGCAAGGTTGCTCCGTGGCGCGGGGATTCGCTACGGGAATGGTTTGAGGCGTGGCTATGAGAACGGAGATCCTCAAGAGTCTGGGCGGGGAAACGGAGCCGTGGGACGTGCTGGTGATCGGCGGCGGCGCCAGCGGCCTGGGCACGGCCGTGGATGCCGCGTCGCGCGGCTATCGCACGTTGCTGATTGAGCGCCACGACTTCGCCAAGGGAACTTCAAGCCGCAGCACCAAGCTTGCCCATGGCGGCGTCCGCTACCTTGAGCAACTCAATCTCACTCTGGTGCTGGATGCGCTGCGCGAGCGCGGGCGCATGCTGCGCAACGCGCCCCACCTGGTGCACGATCTCCAGTTCGTGGTTCCGGCCTATGCGTATTTCGCGCTTCCGTATTACGGCTTCGGCCTGAAGGTGTACGAGCACCTCTCGGGAAAGCTTTCGCTGGGGCGCTCGGAGTTTCTTTCGCGCGCGCACACGCTGGAGCGGCTCCCCGGCATCGCCGCCGAAGGCCTGCGCGGCGGTGTGCTCTATCACGACGGCCAGTTCGACGATGCCCGCTTTGCCATCGCCCTGATGCGCACGCTGGAAGACCTGGGCGGGACCGCGATCAATTACGTGGAGGCTGTGGGGTTCCTTAAGGAGGGCGGCCGAATCGTCGGCGTGAAGGGGCGCGATGGCGAGCAGGGCGTCGAGATCGAGCTTCGCGCCCGCGCGGTGATCAACGCAAGCGGCGTTCATGCAGAGGATCTGCTGGCGCTCGACAGCGATGCGCATAAGGGGCTTTTGGCCGTGAGCCAGGGAACCCACCTGGTGCTGCCGCACTCGTTTCTGCCCGGAGAAACCGCGCTCATGATTCCCAAAACGGCGGACGGCCGCGTGCTGTTTGCGATTCCATGGCATGGCGCCACGCTGGTGGGCACCACCGATGAACCGGTAGACACGAAGCCCGACGAGCCGCGCGCTCTGGCCCCGGAGCGCGCCTTCCTGATGCAGCACATCGCGCGGTATTTCCATCGCCGGCCGCAGCCCGAAGAGATTCTGAGCGTGTGGTCCGGCCTGAGGCCGCTGGTGCGCAAAGCCGGCGTCAAGACGGCCAAACTTTCGCGCGACCATACCATCCTGGTTTCGCCTTCGGGCCTGATCACGCTGACCGGCGGCAAGTGGACCACCTATCGCCGCATGGGGCAGGACACGATCGACCGCGCGCAGCAGGTGGCGCGCCTTCCCCGGCGTCCCTCGCAGACGCTCGACCTCAAGCTGCACGGGTTTACCCTCGAGTCCAGCGCCGCCTCGGAGTGGGAGCGACAGTACGGTTCTGACTTTGCGCAGCTCTGCCAGCTCTCCGGTGACGATGCGGGCGCGAATCCGGGCCTGAATCTCGACGCGCTGCTGCATCCGCGCCTGCCTTTCCGGCGGCGCGAGGTGATCTGGGCCGCGCGCTACGAGATGGCGCGCACCGTGGAAGACGTGCTGGCGCGGCGCACGCGCGCGCTCTTTCTCGACGCGCGCGCGGCCATGGATGCCGCGCCCGCGGTGGCTTCTCTGCTGGCCGCGGAGTTGAGGCGCAGCGAAGCCTGGAAGGCGCGCGATCTCGAAAACTTTCTTGCTCTGGCTAAAGGCTATCTCTACGATGAATGCGATCCGGCCTCTGCGCAAATGGCTTGTTAGCGCCAACAGAAGTCTGAAAAGCGGATTGAGGGTTCCTGATGGAGTTAACGCTTGGATTTCTCCGGCCGGCGCCGCCCATCGCCAGGCTTGCTGAAGAAAAAGTGAGAGAAATCTATCCCGCCATGCGCTGGCGGATCCTGGAATCCACCTTCATCGGCTACGCCACGTTTTACCTGGTGCGCAATAACCTTCCCGTGGTCTCGCTCGAAATCGGCCGCTCGCTCCACTACAGCATGAGCCAGATCGGCAATCTGCTCGCGGTCACGGCCATCGCTTACGGCGTGGGCAAGTTCGTTCTGGGCACGTGGTCGGACGGCAGCAATCCCCGCTACTTCATGCCTCTCGGCCTGCTGTTGACGGCGCTCTGCAACTTCGCCTTTGGCGCGGTGAGCAATTATCCCGCACACCTGGCGCTGTGGACCCTGAACGGATTGGTGCAGGGCATGGGCTGGGCGCCGTGCGGCCGCTCGCTGGGCCACTGGTTCAGCATCCGCGAGCGGGGTACGGTCTTCGCCTTCTGGAACATTGCCCACAACGTGGGCGGAGGGCTGACGGGCCTGGTGGTGGCCTTCAGCACGCAGTGGCTGGGATGGCGCTCGGGGTTCTACGTGCCCGGCATTCTGGCCATCCTGTGCGCGATTTATCTGGTGCTGCGCCTGCGCGACACGCCGCAGTCCGTGGGCCTGCCGCCCATCGAGGAGTATCGCAACGACTATCCGCCGGCAGGGAATGAGACCCGCGAAGAGGAGCTGAGCACGCGCGACCTGCTGGTGCATTACATCCTGAAGAACCGTTATCTGTGGCTCTTTGCCGCAGCCAACTTTTTCGTCTACATCGCGCGCTACAGCCTGCTCGACTGGGGGCCGACGTACCTGAAAGTGGTGAAGCACGCCAGCCTGGGCGAGGGCGGCGTGAGCACCACGGCGCTCGAGTTTTCAGGAATCCTCAGCACCATCCTGATGGGCTGGCTCTCGGACAAGGTGGGCGGACGGCGAGGCATGATCAGCCTTCTGTGCATGGTTCCGGTATTTCTCTCCTTCGTCGGCATTCCCTTCGTGCCCGGCGGCAAGTTGTGGCTCGACCTGGTTCTCTTCGGCGTAATCGGGTTCTTCGTCTATCCGCCGGTGATGCTGCTGGGCGTGACCGCGCTCGATTTCAGCTCGAAGAAAGCCGTGGGCACCGCGGCGGGGTTCGTGGGCCTCTTCGGTTACATTGGCCGAACCGTCGAAGGCAAGGGCATCGGCACGCTGGTCGAGCGCTACGGATGGAACACGGCCATGGGCGCGATTGCAGGCGCAGCGTTTCTGGGCATCGTGCTTCTGTCTTTGACCTGGAAGCTCTCGCCGCACGATGCAGACGCGCTGCCCGAAAAGTTGCCCGCAGCGCCGGCGGCAAAATGAGCAAAGCTACTCCGCGTTCAGCACCACGTCAAACAAGAGCAGGCTGAGCGTGGTGAAGATGATGTCATAGCCAAGGAGCAGCTTGATCCACAGCGTGGGGTCGCTCTCGCCGGTGAGGATCGACGTGGTGGCGAGCACCATGGCCAGCAGCGCGGGAATGAAAATGGGAAACAGGATGAGCGGCAACAGCAGCTCGCGGTTGCGGCTGCGGATGGAGAGCGCGGCGAAGAAAGTGCCGTTGGCCACCAGCGCCCACGTGCCCAGGGGCAGCACCAGCAGCAGCTGCCAGGCGTTGCCTTCCACGCGCAGGTTGTAGAAGACCAGGAAGACCGGGGCCAGCAGCAACTGCACGATGGAAACAAAAAGGAAATTGGCCAGCACCTTGGCCAGAAACATCTCCGCGCCGGGCGCCGGCGCCATGCGTTGCGCGTCCAGCACCTGGTGGCGGATTTCGCGCGCCCAGGCCTGATTGAGTGCGCTCACTGAGGCAAAGAGCGTGGCCACGCAGAGCACGCCGCCGGCGATCTGGCGCGCAAAGGCCCCGCGCGGATCGAAGGCAAGCGAAAACAGCACCACCACCAGCAGCGCGAAAAACAGCATGGAGTTGACCGCCTCGCGCGAGCGCCACTCGATGCGCAGATTGTTGGCGAGATGGGTCCACAGGGCGCTGGTCATGCCGGCTCGCCCTCCTTGGCCGCGTCCTTGGCCAGGTCGGCGGTCTGCACTGCAACGCCCAGCGAGCGAGCCGCGCGCAGATAGTCGTCGGGCGCGAGAATCAATTGCGTGCCCCGCGTTCCCGCGGAAACGCTGATGCGGTCAAACAGCACCACGGTCTCATCCACCCAGACCGGGAAGGGCTTCTTCAAGCCGAACACGGTCACGCCTCCGCGGACGTAGCCGGTAAGCGGCTGCACGTCTTTGAGCGGGACCATCTCCGCGCGGCGCAGGCCGGCAGCGCGGGCAAGCTTCTTGAAGTCGAGCTCCGCGTCACCGGGAATCACCGCGAAGACGTACGCGCCCCGGCCGTCGGTCGTGATCAGCGTTTTGAAAACCTGCTCCGCGGGCATGCCGATCTTCTTCGCTACCGTGATCGCGGTCAGGTCCTCGGGGTCGACCTCGTACTCGCGCAGTTCAAACGCGATGCCGAGCGACTCGAGAAAGCGCGCGCCGTTGGTCTTCATCGCGCGCGTTCTCCGGATTCTCCGCCCCATGGAACAAAACCTGTTCCCGGGGACCCAGACTCAAGCGAGGCCACGCGTCCGGCATGCAGCGTGAGCACCCAGTCGGCGATAGGCGCGGCCAACTCGCGCTGGTGCGTGGTGAGCACAATGGTGCGATCGCTGTGGCGGAAGCCGGCGAGCAGCGCCACCATTTGCCGCGCGCTTTCCACATCCATATTCGAAAAGGGCTCGTCGAGCAGAAGCAGCTCGGGAACCGGCAGCAGCACGCGCGCGAGCGAGGTGCGCTGGCGCATGCCCTGCGAGTACTGGCCGAGAAGCCGTTTCAAATCGGGATCGAGCCCCACCTGGCGCAGCGCTTCAGCCGGCGTGAGGCAGGCGCGGCCGGGATAAAGGCGGGCAAAGTAGCGCAGGTTTTCTTCCGCGGTGAGCTCGTCGTAGAGCATGGGCGCGTGGCTCATGTAGCCGATGCGCGCGCGCTCGGCCTGCGGCTCAAGCGCGCCGAAGACCCGCGCCGCGCCGGCGCTGGGGCGCAGAAGCCCGGCAAGAATGCGCAGCAGCGTGGACTTGCCCGCGCCGTTTTCGCCCACCAGAACGTAGCAGCGGCCGCGCGCGAAGCCGACGGAGACCTGGCGCAGGGCGGCAAAGGCCCCAAAGAGCCGGGACACCCGATCGAGCCGGGCGCAGAGCGTGGATTCTGCGGCCTCAGGTGGATGGGCGTTCATTGAAAGGCGTGCAATTCAGTTGGCGGCTTGCGTGGCTGCGGGAGCCGGCTGCGCCGCTCCGGACGCGGTTGCGGGTTTGGCGCCCATCGGAGCCTGCGGCGCGGCGCCGGGCGATCCCGGCTGGGCCGGCGCGTACTTGCTCGCGCACTTGGCCTGCAGCAGCGACGCATGAAACACGCCGTCGCGCCCGTAGGTACCTTCGGCCAGCGCCTGGGCATCGTCCTTGAAGGTGTCCGGCGGCGGCTCCGAGCCGTCGTACACCACCTTGAGAAGTCTTCCTGTGGCCGCCTTGGGCGAGTGGCTCTCAAACTCGTTCATCACGAAAGTCACGTGAGGGCCGTCGGGCACAATGGTGCCGGGCTGCACAAAGCCCTCCACGCGCAACTGGCTGTGATAAGCCTTGTCGCCCATGCCGCCAAGCTCGCCGATGGTGACGTAATAGCTTTTGTTGGCGCCGTACCCGGTATACGCGAGCCAGGCGATGGTGCCCACGATGACGGCAGCCGCAATTCCGATCCGCGCCGATTGCCAGGAGGCTTTCATGATCTCTCTTAACGATACGAGCCTCAAGCGCCCCGGTCAACCGCTGGCGACCCGACACGGATGGCGGCTGCGCAAGCCTGCTTCGAATGCGGGCTGGTGCGAAACTGGATGCGGAATCGGGAAGGGAATGAAAACGCAGCGGGAGAGCGTGCAAAAACGGGCACGAGATTCATCGGGCTCGACCGGATCGATTGGATCGATCGGATCGGCTGAAGCCAGGGGGATGGGTGTGTACGCTTCCTACTGCGCGCCGGGCGCCGGTCGCCTCAGCCGGCGCGGCGCATCCGTGCGCGCCGGGCTCGCATTCTTGCGTGCGCCCGGTTGTCCACCGCAACCGCTTGCGGTTGAATGCGGGCGATGTGGCGCAGGCAATGGGCCAGCGCCGCAGGCGAGAGAATCATGGCCACAAATGCAAATCCGAGAACAAAGTCGAGCATGTCGTATATCCCCTCCAGCGTGTGCTCAAGAGTGCCACTCAACTGCTCTGCATGGTTGGCGACTTGTGAGGAAAGGTACCGCACTGAAGAGACAACAAGGAATAGCTCTTCGGCGTGGGGAAGAATGGCAGTTTGGTAATGGCCCGCGGTCACCGCCGCATCCCCCAAACGGCCCATAAAAGCCTGGCCATTTGTCCATTTTTTCAGCACGCCCACAGGCCGGCGGCGGCCGCCTTTTGCCGCCGAGGCACGAAAGCTCTGAATGCGCTTTATTCGCCGCTGGGCGGCACCTGCTCCAGCAGCCGTTTCCACGTCCGCTGGTTCTTGCGGAAGCTCCGTTTCAGATCTTCGAGGGTGCGCTCGAAATCGGCGTTGGTGCGCAGGTTGGTCCATGCGGGGTTTTTCCGGAGCCAGGGATAGTTCTCGTTGCCCAGGTAGATGGCGCGGCGCAGCCAGTGCAGGGCCTCGCTGGCGTCGCCTTCGACGGCGAAGTACGTGGCCAGGCGATAGGCCATCTCGTTGTCGGCCTCGGCCGCGGTCAGCGTGTCGTCCTTCAGCAGCGCGGCGGCGCTCGCGCGCGCGCCCGCCTGCACGTAGCAAAGCGCGAGCGTGGGCACGGCGATGCGCATCGATTCATCGTCGCGGATCACGCCCTCCAGAATCTCGATGGCCTTCGCCAGCTCGCCCATGCGCATCTGCTGGTAGCCGGCGGAGGTGCGCAGCAGCGGATGGTGGGGCTCGAGCGCCAGGCCCTTTTCCAGCTCGTCGCCGGCCAGCTCGATCTGGTTGCGGTAGTGATAGACGCGCGCGCGGTGGTTGTAAAGTATGGCCGCGTTCGCAGGGTTCAGCTTGAGCGCGCGGCTGAAGGCCGCCAGCGCCTCGTCGTACATGCCGTCGCTGCGCAGGGCCACCCCCGCCACCAGTTGCACGTTCCAGTTATTGGCCTCGCTCGCCAGCAGATTGGCGATGCCGTGGCGCGCAGATTCCTTTTCGCCGCGCCAGAGCAGCATGTAAATGCGGTAGAGATTGGCCTCAGCGGACGCGGGATCGAGCTTGAGAGCCTCGTCAAAGGCGCGGCGCGCGCGCATGATGTGCGTCTGGCCGCCGAAGCCGTGGCGGACGTACTGGAACTCGACCACGCCGAGGCCGCTCCAGCCGGGAGCAAAGCGCGGGTCAGCCAGCGTGACCCGGGAAAACAATGCATGCGCGCGGTCAAGATCGGCGCGCGAACCGCTGCGCACTCTGAAGGCGCTGAGCAGGGCGCGCGCCTGCAGGTAGCGCTCGCTGATCGAGTCTGAAAGCGAGCCCTCACGCGGAGCGGGCCGCGCTTCCGCGGTCTCGATTCGCTCTGCGGCGCTCAAGCCGTGCAGCGTGGCGAACACTTCGTTGGAAATTTCCGTCTGCACGGCGATCAGGTCGAGCGAGCCCACCTGCATGGAGCCGCCCGTACGCACGCTCTGCGCGGCCACGTCAAGGAGCTGCCAATTCAGGTCGAAGCCGCTCTCAGAGCGCAGAAAGCTGCCCGCGAGCACGTAGGAGACCAGCAGCTTCTGTCCCATGGCCAGGGGATCGAGGCCGGTGACCGACTGCGCCGCGGGCAGAGACATCAGCGTGCTCGAAGGGCGAACTATGAGGCCGGGAATGCGCGCCAGCCGGGCGGCAATGGCGTCGGCCAGCGCGAAACCGTAAAGCGGCGCTATATTGGCGCCGCCGACATTGGTGAACGGCAGCGCCACCAGCGATGGCTGCGCGGCATGTCCTGCCGCGGACTCGCGAAAGCGCTCGGCCAGCATGGAAAGAAAGCCGGTGGTCCGCTTCTCCGCCTCGGCGGCTGAAGCGGGCGGGTTGGCCGCGCCATCGCCGGGAATGATGCCGGTCTCAATCTGCTGCGTTCTCATGATGGTCTTCAGCGCCTCGCGCACCTCCGCGGCGGAGGCGTAGCGCGCCGCCGGAGTTTTTTCGAGGCAGGTTGCGATCACGCTCTTCAATTCCACCGCGATGCCGGGAACAAGCGCGCTCAAATCGAAAGGCTCGGAAAACTGGATGGCGCGGATGGATTGAAAATCCTCGGCGTCGGGGCGCACGAAAGGATGGCGTCCGCCGGCAAGCTCAAAAAGGATCACGCCCAGCGCCCACACGTCCGACTGCACGCTGGAGTGGCCGGTGACGAACTGCTCCGGAGCCATATAGCGAATGGTGCCGCCGCGCCCGGTGTGGGCGACGGCGCGCGGCGCATCCCTGGCTGAGCCGGGCCCCGCGGGATCGAAGTCCCTGTCCTCGGGCGCCAGCCTGCGCGCCAGGCCGAAGTCGAGAATCTTCACCAGGCCGCCTTCGGTGAGCATCACGTTCTGCGGTTTCAGGTCGCGATGGAAGATGCCCAGCGCGTGCGCGGCTTCAAGTCCGTTGGCGATCTGGATGCCGACCGAGAGCACGAGCTGCAGGTTCGCCGGTCCGCGCGCAATCAGCTCGTCGAGCGACTGGCCGGGCACGTACTGCATGGCGATGAAAGCTTCCTTGCCGCTCTCGCCGACTTCGTAAATCGCGCACACGTTGGGGTGCTCGATGGCCGAAGCCAGCCGCGCCTCGCGCAGAATCGTGGACCGCATCTCTTCGGCCGGGAGCTGCCCCGCGCGCAGAATCTTCAGCACCACCGGCCGCTCGAGCAGGGTGTCGTTGGCCAGATAAACCACGCCGCTGCCGCCGGCGCCCAGGCGCCGCAGAATCTCGTAATGCTCCAGGGTTTTGCGTTTCATCGCCTGCCATCAGTTTAGCGGGCGCCGCATGAAGAGCATCTAAAGCGAACAATGATGGAGGGCGCGTCAATCTCGGCGCGCGAACTCTTCTACTCCTTCTTCCCTATTTCTTCTTCCCGCACGATGCGCATCTGCCCCCGCCGGCCAAGCACCAGCATGAAGATGCCGAAGAAAAGCAGAACCATGCCCCACCACAGGTTGACGTCGATGCCCACGCTCCTGGCGTAGAGCACCTGGTTCCCGCGCGTCGCCAGCCCGAAGGCGGTGAGGATGGTTCCGGTCAGAGTAAACATCAGTCCCATGGGAAGGCGGAGATCGAGACTCATCGGTGGCTCCTCAGGCAAAGAATATATTGATGGCGACGGCCCCGACCAGGATTCCCGCCGCCAGGGCCTCCGGCCGTTTCCACCACGGCAGATGCGCGTGCGAAGGCATTTTGGTGAGCGAGCGCACCAAGCCCACCAGCTCTTCGTCGGGCTTCGGTTTTGTCATCAGGCTCACCACAACGGCCACGATGAAGTTGGCGCTGAAAGCGTAGATAGCGCCATAGAAATTCTGCGCCATGTCGCTGGGATAATGATGCAGCACCGTGATCCAGCCGCCGTGAATGCCGGGCCGGGCCTCGAGCGGCAGAGTAAGCCCGTGATGCAGCATGGCCGCGGCCGTGCCCGCGATCAATCCGCTGAACGCCCCGTGGCCCGTCGCCCGCTTCCAGAACATGCCCAGCAGGAACGTGGCAAACAGCGGCGCGTTGACAAAACTGAACACCAGTTGCAGCGTGTCCATGATGTTGTTGAAGTTGATGGCCGCATAGGCGGTCGCAATCGAAAGCAGAATGCCGCCCACCGTGGCCCATCGGCCCACGGCGAGATAATGCTTATCCGCCGCGCCCTTGTGAATGTACGACTGATAGAGATCGTAGGTAAAAACCGTATTGAACGCGGTCACGTTGCCGGCCATGCCGCTCATGAAGCTAGCCAGCAGCGCCGTCAACCCCAGTCCCAGAATGCCGGTGGGGAAGTAGTGCAGCAGCATGTTGGGCGTGGCCAGGTCGTAATCCAGAATGGGATGGCCGCTTGCGTCCAGCATCACTTTGCCGGTGAGCGGATCTACCTTGGCCGGAATCAGCCCGTGGCCTTCTTCCACCTGCTGCGGCACCACGCTGATCTCGTGATAGATGGTCCCCTGTTCCTGGTGCACAATCTCGGTGGTGTGCGGCGTGGGCAGCGCAATGGCGATCAGCCCCGGCACAATCACCAGAAACGGGAACACCATCTTGGGCACGGCGGCAATCAGCGGCACCCGGCGCGCGGATTCCATGTTGTGCGAAGCCATTGCCGTCTGGATCACGAGGAAATCCGTGCACCAGTAGCCGGCGCCGAGCACGAAGCCCAGCCCCATGCCCAGGCCGATGATGTCCACGCCCATGGGATTGGTGCTGGCGTGCATCACGCCGTGCCACTCATGCATATAGGCCGCGGGTAGCGATGCCTTCAGTCCCGACCATCCGCCGATGTTCTTGAGGCCGAGCAGCACCAGGGGCAGAAAGCCGGCGACGATGAGGAAGAACTGCAGCACCTCGTTGTAAATGGCGCTGGTGAGCCCGCCGAGAAAAATGTAGAGCAGCACGATGACCGCCGAAAGCAGGATGGCGAAGGTGAAGATCCAGCCGGTCGGCCAGCCGAAGGAGTTGAACAGCGAATCGAAGATGTGCAGCGCCTGGATGAGCCGCGCCATGGCGTACATGGAAATGCCGGAGCTGAACACGGTCATCACCGCGAAGGAGCAGGCGTTGAGCGCGCGCGTTTTTTCGTCGAAGCGCAGGCGCAGAAACTCCGGCACGGAGCGCGCCTTCGAGCCGTAATAGAACGGCATCATGAAAATGCCCACGAAGATCATGGCGGGGATGGCGCCGATGCCGTAAAAGTGCGCCGTCTCCAGGCCGTACTTCGCGCCGGAGGCGCCCATGCCGATCACTTCCTGCGCGCCCAGGTTGGCGCTGATGAAGGCCAGGCCGCAGATCCACGCCGGCAGCGCCCGTCCGGCCTGGAAGAAATCCTTGCTCGTCTTCATGAAGCGCTTGAGCGCAAAGCCGATGCCCAGCACAAAGAAGAAGTAGAGCAGCATGATGAGCCAGTCGACGGAAGTAAGTTGCACTGGGACTCCTTGGCGCAGTTTCTTTTTGGGCGGTGCAGGAAAAGCGGGCTACGGGAACACTCTACGCATCAGGGCGCGGGCCCGTCCAGCGAATTTTGAAAATGTTTTCATGACGCCGAGGACGAGGGCCAATAGCATTGCCAGCGCGGGCCGGGTGCGTCCTTACGGCTGCCTGAGGGCTAACCAAGTCCGACGCGGCGCACCAGGTCACGGAATCGGGGATCGCTGCGGATGGGGTCGAAGTAGGGGTGCGTCTTTACGAACTGCAGGATATTCGACTTCTCCTGAACCGCCTGCCCGAGCGCGGCAAAGGCCTGTTCATTATCGCCGAGGCCCAGGTAGGCGTTGACGAAGGCCGCGGAAGGAACATAGCCGGCGCTCTTGCGTTGCTTCAAATCGGCAAGGAGCCGGAGCGCATCCGGGCGCCTGCCGGCCAGAGCATAGGCGCGAACCAGCACGCCCGCAACCGCGGGACTGCCCTTGGAGAGCAGGAAGGCTCTTTCGAGCACAGCGACTGCCTCGCCGGATTGATGACTGGCATTCAGCGCAAATCCAAGCGTCAACAAAACCCGTGCGTTGTCCGGCTGGACGGCCAGGGCGCCCCGAGTTTCGCGAATGGCTTCGTCGTAGCGATGGGCCTGAAACAGAATCCAGGCAACATCGGTGCCCGTGACCGCGACGGGATCCAGTTGCCGGGCGTGCCGGACCCAGGTGACAGCCTCGTCGGTTCGCCCCTCGCAGGATAGCCAGAGGGCGTATCCGGCGTACGCCCTGGCGTCGTTGGGCGCCAGTTCCAGAGCGCGCTTGTACTCCGCCTCAGCCCCCGCCCAATCCCATTCTTCCTGAAGGACGTTGGCGAGCACATTGTGCGCTTCAGCAAGCTCGGGGTCCAATGCAAGGACTCTTTGCGCCGCAGCGATGACGCGGGGACGGGTTTCAGCCGGAGGCGTGCCGCCAAAGACAGTGCCAAGGTCCGTGTAGGCCTGCGCCAGCCCGAGGTAAGCCAGCGCGAACGTGGAATCCTGCCGGATGGCCGCGTTGAAGTCGCCGATGCTTTCTTCAATGCCGGCTTTACCGCTGCCCTGCTCCAGCACGAACCTGCCCTTGAGATAACTCTCGTAGACTTCGGGCGCCACCGGCCGGGCCGCGATGAGCCGTTGATGCTCCTGCCCGGTGACGGTCACTTCGATCTTCTCCGCAATCGCTTGCGCGATTTCGCTCTCCAGGGTGAGCGCATCGCGCAGCTCGCGATCGTAGGTTTCGGACCAGAAATGATCGTCCGTGGCGCCGCGGATGAGCTGCGCGGTGACGCGAACGTGGGTGCCGTCGCGGATCACCGAGCCTTCCACAACGGCATCCACGCCTAGTATCCTGGCGATTTCAGGAACGGAAAGCTGCGGGTTCCTGAAGCGCATCACCGAAGTGTGGGAGACGACCCGCAGATCGTGAATGGCGGCCAGGCGGTCGATGAGGGCCTCAGTGAAACCATCGGCGAGGTAGTCCTGGGAAGGGTCGCCGGAAAGATTGCGAAGCGGAAGGACCGCGAGAGAATGGATGGGCGCCGGCGGTTGACTTGCCGGGCGATGACGGAAAGCCAAGTAAGCGGCAGCAAGCACCAGAAGCGAAACAGCCAAGGCGATGGGGACCCGGAGGCGGGCCCCCGAGGCTGTCCTGGCGGGGCCGATCTTTTCGGAAACGGATGGTTCCGCATCCGTTTTTGCGAGTTTGTCGCCTTGCGAGCCTCGCGTCCGGCGCCAAGCGTCCAATTCTGCCGGCAGGGCGTAAACGGAGCCGCGCTGGTCGTGCAGATGCCGGTGGACCGGCATGCCCTCGCGCTTTTCCCAGCGCTGGACGGTGGTCACATCGCGGTTGAGGTAGGCCGCGATCTCCTTCCAGGATTCGAGACGCCCTCCGGCGAGGCCTTTCGAGGACTCGATATCGAGAGACCCTTTCGCCATCGCGTACTCCCTATTCGCCAAGGATCTTGAGGACGGGGTGAGCCGATTGTACCCCGGCCGGTTGGGCACGGCAAAAGACGGCATTTGGCCGCAAGTTATGCTTCCGCGCAATGCCGGTTGACTCCAGGGGAAAGATGCCTGACCGTGAACTCGCACGTTCAAGCGCGAAATCGCCCGAATGCGCCACCAGGGTCGCCGGAAGAGCTATAGAGAGGCAAAGTTCCGGTAACCCTGGCCGGCTTTCAGCGGTTCAGCGCAAATTTCCCAAAGGGAGGTCTCTCATGAAAGGAATCGGTTTGATTGCAGCGGCAGGGCTGCTCTCCTGTCTCACTCTGGCTGCGGGCGCAAGTGCCCAGGATCCTGCTCCGCTGAGTTTTAACGGCCTGCTCAATGACTATTCGCCTTCAACCGTAAAAGGCGGTCCATGGGAAATGCATGGCCAATGGACTCTGAGCATCGATCCGCGGTCGGGAGCGGGAGATTTTTCAGCGGATATGACCATGTCGGGGTATGGGAAAACCTCGATGGGCGCTCCCGATCCCACACAAGGCGGGCAGAGCGCGCACACGCATCTCATCCGGTTAACCAACGTCATGGTTACCTGGAACACGACCGGCTGTCCCGCCTTCAGCCCGAGCACCTACGGCGGGTTTCAATTGAATGGGACGGTCAGCCTCCTGACCGGGAACGGAAGCAACGCAGCGTTTGAGACGAGCCCGCCCTCGTCGACACTCCAGGTGTGCGTGAGCGGCGGCGAAGGGAACGACTCGGTTCCGTTCTCGAACGTTACCATGACCTTTGGTTCCGAGAGCCCGGCAAGCACGCATTTTGGTTCGCAGCCAATCCATGGCGTGGTTCGCGGGTGGAATCAGAGGTGGGATGTGCTGCAGCGCTTTGGCGTGGGTCCGGAAGGTTCGAGATAGCGGGCGAACGGGCTCGCTTTGCGGGCCGGTTCCGCGCTGTGCATGGCCCGCTTCCATTTACACTAGAACTGCATGATTCCTACCCTCACCTGGACCGGCGACGGCGTTCGTTTTCTCGACCAAACCAAGCTCCCGCTCGAAGAGACGTACGTCCTGGCCACTGACTACGAGCAGGTGGCCGAGGCGATCGTCACCATGGTGGTGCGCGGCGCGCCGGCCATCGGCGTCTCCGCGGCCTACGGCATTGCCCTGGGGGCGAAAAACACAAAAGCCGGAACCGCGCAGGAGTTCGCGCCGGAGTTCGAGCAGATCTGCAAGCGGCTCGCCGGCACCCGGCCCACGGCGGTAAATCTCTTCTGGGCCATCGACCGGATGAAGGCGCTCTTCGCAGCCCTGGCCGGGCCGGGCAAGCCTTTGGACGAGATCCGGCAGAGGCTCCTGGCCGAAGCCCACACCATGTACGAAGAAGACATCTCCGCCTGCAAGGCCATGGGCGCTCACGGCGCGGGCCTGCTGCCGGAGGAGGGCGGCGTTCTCACGCACTGCAACGCGGGCGCGCTGGCCACCTGCGGCTACGGCACCGCGCTGGGCGTGATCCGCGCGGCGGTCGAGCGCGGCAGGCGCATTCATATCTACGCCGACGAAACGCGGCCCTTTTTGCAGGGCGCGCGGCTCACCGCGTGGGAACTGATGGCCGACGGCATTCCCACCACCGTGATCTGCGACAACATGGCCGCGAGCCTCATGCGCGCGGGAAAGATTCAGGCCGTGATCGTGGGCGCGGACCGCATCGCCGCCAACGGCGACACCGCCAACAAGATCGGCACCTACAGCGTGGCCATTCTCGCCAAAGAACACGGCATCCCGTTTTACGTGGCCGCGCCCTGGTCCACCATCGATCGCGCGACGGCCACGGGCGAAGCCATCCCCATCGAGGAGCGCCCGCACCGGGAAGTGACGCACCACGCGGGCAAGCAGCTTACGCCCAACGGAGTGGGCATCTCGAACCCGGCATTCGACGTGACGCCCGCGAAGTATGTGACCGCCATCGTCACCGAGCGCGGGGTGCTGCGCGCGCCTTATGTCGATTCATTGCGCGAGATGGAGCTGGTTGCAGGCTAGCGCCGGCAGTCTACATTTGTAGATGGCGTGCTTCCCGGTCTTTCCATCTTCCGCTTGCGGCAAAAATCGCTGGCGCGCGGCATCCTGCTCTCTCTCGGCGCATTTGCCGCCAGCCTGCGCCTCGCCGGTTTTCCTCACGTCGACGATATTCACGGCTCCAACTGGCAGATCGCGGCGCTGCTGGCGGGCGCATGGGGCATGGCGGAAACCGCCCGCTGCCTGCAACGCAAATGGAGTTTCTACCACGCCGGCGTCATGATCCTGCTCTACACCGACCTCATCATCCTGGCTGCCATCGTAGCCCTCCTCACGCTGATCTGAGCCGGCGCGCCGCCCGGCTTTTTCTGCAACGCGCGGGGACGCGCTGCGCGTAGCCCGGCGTGTAGCATGGTAAAGCGCACGCGGCCGGCAGGCGTTGAGGGCCGGCCCGCACATGACTGCGCGCAGGAGGGTGCGATGTTGAAAGGATTCCGCGATTTTATTCTGCGCGGCAACGTAGTTGACCTGGCTGTGGCGGTGATTATCGGCGCCGCCTTCGGAGCCATCACGGCGTCGGTTACGGCCGACGTCATCACTCCCATGATCGCCGCGGTCGTGGGCGCCCCGGACTTTTCTTCGCTGGTGATTCACATGCCCGTGCTGCACCACGTGGCGCCGCCGAACCCGGTGCCGGCCAACTACATCGCGCCGGGTGATATCCATATCGGCAAGCTGCTCAACACGCTCATCAATTTTCTGCTGGTCTCGGCGGCCATTTACTTCGCCATCGTATTGCCCATGCAATACATGATGAAGAAGATCCATCCAGCGGCGCCCGCGGCCCCACCCACCACCAAGCCGTGCCCGGAGTGCCTGAGCGAGATTCCGCTGGCGGCTCGGCGCTGCGCCCATTGCGCGCAGCCCGTGCCCGCGGCCTAATCCAGCTCGCGCAGGGGCCTGGAAAAGGCAAAGATGCTGAGGAAGGCGACTGCGGCCGTGGCCGCCATCAGCGCGAGCGCGTGGCCGGTGGGAATGTAGCGCGAAAGCTCTCCGGCCAGCAGCGCGCCCAGCGGCGGCAGCCCCAGAAAACAGGTGGTGTAGATGCTCATGATGCGGCCGCGCATCTCGTCGGAGGAGAGATGCTGGATGCTCACGTTGAAGCAGGAGATCATGGTGATGCCGCAATAGCCCTCGCAGAAGGCCAGGCACTCGGAGAGAGCGAAGCGGTAAGAAAAACTGAAGCCGATGATGGCGGCGAAGAAGCCGACGCCGAAAAACGTGAGCACGGCGCCGCGATGCCGGATGAAGCCGCGCGCGGCCACGGTCACGGCGCCCAGCACCGCGCCCAGGCCGGAGCAGGCCATCAGCCAGCCCAGGCCGCTCTCTCCCGCGTTCAACTGCACCTTGGCGAAGTAGGGAATGAAGGTGAGATAGGGGATGCCGAGAAAGCTCACCACGGCGGTCATCAAAAGCAGCACGCGCATCTGGCTCTCACCGTGCAGATAGGCAAACCCGCCGCGGAGGCTGGCCCACATGCTCTCATGCCGCGAGGGTTTTTCGTCGGGATAGCGGATGCGCACCAGCGCCCACAGCACAGCCAGAAAGCTCACGCCGTTCAAAAAGAAGTTGCCCGCCACGCCCACCAGCGCCATGGCGTATCCGCCCAGCGAAGGGCCCAGGATGCGCGACATGTTGAATTGCGCGGAGTTGAGCGCGATGGCGTTGGTGAGGTCTTCGCGCTTCACCAGCCTGGGCACCAGCGCCTGATAGCTAGGCGCATTCATTGACATGGCCACGCCGTTCAGGAAGGCGATGACCACCACTTCCCAGATGGTGATGACTTTGAAAAAGGCCAGCCCGGCCAGGAGAAAGGCCAGGACCATCATGGCCGATTGCGTCACCAGAAGCAGGCGCCGCTTGTTCACGCGATCAGCCACCACCCCGCCGAAGAGCGAAACAAAAAGAAAGGGAATGGAGCCGGCGAATCCGACCACCCCCAGCCAGAAGGCGGAGTTGGTGAGCACCAGAACCAGCCAGCCCTGGGCCACGTTCTGCATCCAGGTGCCGATGTTGGAGAGGAAGTTGCCGCTCCAGAAGAGGCGGAAGTTGCGGTTCTCAAGGGCGCGAACCACCTGCGGAAACCGGCCGGCCGGCTCGCTTGCAAGGGTCCCTGCGGCCACGGCCTCATCCGTAACAACGATTCCCGCGATCGACTGCACGGGTACGCCCTGAGGCTCTTCCTCCAACTCCCGATCGACGTTCAGAAACGGTGCTCCTTATAGCGGCTTCAGAGTTGTTTTATCCGCGGAGGCACTACTCCCCGGTGGCATTTTCCTGAAAAAAATGCCAACTTGCGCCGTTCCCCAAAGGGCACGCAAACTCTGGAACCGCTCTAAATCTTCTCTTAGTGTAAGCTGAATCTTTATTGCTCGTGGCACTGAGGCGCATCTTCTGGCGCTTCAGCACATTACCCGGAGATGCCTTATGGCTTCAAGACCGTCTGCCCTGCGTTTTCTTGCCTCCGCCCTCCCCCTGCTTGCCTGCTTTCCGGCCGCAACCGGAGCGCAAACGGCTGCCCCGCAGGCGGTCTTCGGCTACGCAAATTTCGACGCGCAGGCAAAGATCGAGGAAAAATTCCTGGCCGTGCTCAATGCACAGCTCGCCGGCGAGGAGCTGAAGACGCTCACGGCCGCACCGCACGTGGCCGCAACCCCGGAAGACCGCAAGACCGCGGATTACGTGGCGGAAAAATTTCGCGCCGCGGGGCTCCAGGCCGAAATCGTTCCCTATCGTGTGCTGCTGAACTGGCCGAAGGTGGTGCGCGTGGAAGCGTACGACGCCAACGGCAAGCTGCTGATGAGCGGACCCACGCCTGAGCACGTGGACAGGGGCGATCCGTATCAGGACGATCCGCGCGTGGTCATGCCCTTCAACTCCTCTTCGGCATCGGGCGATGTGACCGGCGCGGTAGTCTACGCCAACTACGGCCGGCTTGAGGATTTCGACGAGCTGGCTGCACAGCACATCGATCTGCACGGAAAAATCGTGCTTTGCCGCTACGGCGGAAATTTCCGCGGCGTCAAGGTCTACATCGCCCAGCAGCGCGGCGCCGCCGGCGTGCTCATCTACTCCGATCCACAGGACGACGGCTACTACCGCGGCGACGCGTGGCCCCAGGGGCCGTGGCGGCCGGAGACCGGCGTGCAGCGCGGCTCGGTGCAGTTTCTTTTCAAGTATCCGGGCGACCCGGAGACGCCGGGCGTCGCCTCCACGCTGGACCTGCCCGACTCGGCGCGCGTTCCGGCCGATGTCAACCAGCCTAAGATCGTTTCCATTCCCATCAGCTATCACGATGCCGCGCCGATTCTGCAGGCGCTGAAAGGACCGGGCGTGCCGCAGGGCTGGCAGGGCGCGCTGCCCTTCCGTTATCACCTGGGACCGGAAGGCGTCACCGTGCATCTGGTCTCGCAACAGGATTATCAGCGGCGCATCATCTGGGACGTGATCGGCACCATCAAAGGCTCCGAGTATCCTGACGACTGGGTGGTTGCCGGCAATCATCGCGATGCGTGGGTCTACGGCGCCGTGGATCC
>DATJRT010000099.1:0-4890 GCA_035504495.1 Occallatibacter sp. | reverse complement strand
CCGTACTGGACCATGGCGCGCGCCTATACGCTGGGCGACCGCATGTTCCAGTCGAATACGGGACCGAGTTTTGTGGCCCACCAGTACATGATCGCGGGGCAATCGGGCAACGTGGCCGAGAACCCCACCGGCACGGTGTGGGGCTGCGATGCCGCGCCCAGCTCCACAGCAGCGCTGATCGGGCCCAACGGCACCGAGCTGCCCGGCGTGTATCCCTGCTTCGATTACCAGACCGCTGCCGATCTGCTCGACCAAAAAGGCGTGACCTGGCGCTACTACGCCCCCGGCGCGGGCGGCAGCTTCTTCGTTCTCTCCGCATACCAGGCCATCCGCCACATCCGCTTCGGCAGCGACTGGCAGGACAACGTAATCTCTCCCCAGAACCGCGTGCTCGTCGACATTGCCCACGGCGAGCTGGCGCAGGTAACCTGGATCGTGCCCGACTGGAAGCACTCGGACCATCCCGGATCGGGGAGCACGGAGGGCCCGGACTGGGTGGCGTCGATCGTCAACGCCATCGGCAACAGCCCCTTCTGGGACTCGACCGCCATCTTCATCACCTGGGACGATTGGGGCGGATGGTACGACCATGTGCAACCGCCCAGGATCGATGAAATGGGACCTGGGTTCCGCGTGCCTCTGCTCGTGGTTTCGCCCTACGCCAAGCATGGCTACGTCTCCCACCATTTTCACGAGGCCAGCGGATTCATCCGCTTCATCGAGTACAACTTCGATTTGGGAACCCTGGGAACCCGCGACGCAGGCTCTGACGCTTTCGCGGACTGCTTCGACTATAGCCAGACGCCGCAACCGTACATCACCATCAAAACCCGCGTCAGTCCTTACGTGCTGATCCATGAGCAGTCCAGCGGGCCGCCGGACGACGACTGACCATGCAACGGACGGCGGCTCTGGCCGCGGGACTGACGATGCTCTTTCGCGACGCCTTGAACGCAGCGGCGCCCGGCGCGTGGATCGCGTTGCCGCCCCTGTTCGCGCGCACCTCGCTCAACCTGGCATTGCTCGCCATCGGCCTGGCCCTCGAGTGCGCGCTGGCGTGGGCCGTATTCCGGCGCGGCATCGCGCGCGCGTATCCGGGATTCACCGCGCTCGTTCTCTTCTATCCCCTGCGCGCCGCGGCCCTCTTCGTACTGGCGCGAAGCCTGGACGCGGATGCCTACAACTCCGTCTTCACCCTGCTCGCCGCCGCGGAAATTCCCCTGCTCGCCTGGGTATGCGTGGAGCTTACCCTGCGCTTGCTGCGCCGCGCCGGCGGATGGAGCTGGCGTAGCCGTATGGCCATGCTGATGCTGATCGCGATCGCGTTCACCCTTACCTGGATGGCTCTCAGCCTGGTTCCGGAAAAACAGCTTGCCGACCGCGTGCAACTGGCGGCGGGCGCGCTCATGCTGGAGCTTTTCGGCGTGTCCTTGAAGTTTGCGCGGGCCGGGGAAGAATCGGGAAACCTCACCCGCATCCCGGCCGGGTTTGCGGCCTGCGCGGCGTTCCAGTTCGCCGCTCTGGCCGGACGCGCCCACGCCATGGCGCAGCACGCGTCGGGGGAATACATCGCTTGGTCGTACGTACCCGCGTGCGGCTATCTTCTGGTGGTGGCTTTCTGGCTCGCCGCGCTCAAGCCGGAGGCTTAAGGGGTGCCGCTTACTTGCGCCGCTCGGTCACGGGTTTGGCGCGCGCGGCGTGCTTCTTCTGCGCGGCTTCTGAGTCCGCGGCGGCTTCTTCCTGGTGCGGCGTCATGAATCGTATCCCCTCCAGGTGCTCGCCCATGGCATGCAGGCGCAGGAAATTGGTGGAACCCGATTTGGTGCGCGTGCCGGCCACAATGGCAATCACTTCGCGCGGGCGCACCAGGCCGCTCTTTTCGAGCAGGGTCTCGGCGCAGTCCACCAGCGCCTCGGTGGTATTCACCTTGGGGCAGCGGATGGGCGTCGTGCCCCAGAGCAGGTTGAGCCGGTTGATGGTCACTTCCACCGGGCTCAGCGCGAAGATGGGCGCCGTGGGGTGGTACTTCGAAAGCTGGCGCGCCGTAGCGCCGGACTCGGTGAAGAGCGCGATGCCGCGCAGGTCCAGGTCGTCGGCGGCGTGGGCCGTGGCTTCGCAGATGGTCTCTGCAATGGAAAGCCCCGCGGCGCGTGCGCGCGGCTCCTGCCGGCTGTCGAGCTTGATGTGCTGCTCCGCCTCGGCCACGATGCGCGCCATCATGGCCACGGCCTCAATGGGATACTTGCCCACCGCCGACTCGCCGCTGAGCATCACCGCGTCCGTGCCGTCGTAAACCGCGTTGGCCACGTCGGAGACTTCGGCGCGCGTGGGCCGCGGGTTTTCGATCATCGATTCCAGCATCTGCGTGGCCGTGATCACGGGCTTGGAGTACTCCGCGGCGCGGCGGATGATGTGCTTCTGGATGGCGGGCACTTTTTCCGGCGGCATCTCCACGCCCAGGTCGCCGCGCGCCACCATGATCCCGTCGGAGGCAAGCAGGATGTCGTCGAGGTGCTCGATGGCCTGCGGCTTTTCCAGCTTGGCGATGATCCACGTCTCGCCCCCGAGGGCGGAGACGCGGTTGCGCACCAGGCGCACGTCTTCCGCCGTGCGCACAAAGGAGACAGCCACGGCATCGACGCCGTTCTTGAGCGCGAACTCCAGGTCGGCCGAGTCCTTTTCCGTAAGCGAAGGCACGCGCACCGCGATGCCGGGCAGGTTGATGCCCTTGTTCTCGCCCAGCATGCCGCCGTTGACGATCTCGCAGACCACGTCGTGGCCTTCGATCTGGTGCACGCGCAGCTCGATCAGGCCGTCTGAGAGCAGGATACGCGAGCCCTGCTCCACGTTTTCTGCCAGGGTCTTGAACGTGGTGCCCACCAGGGACGCGGTGCCGGGCACGTCGCGCGGCGTGATCACCAGCCGGTGGCCGGCCTTGAGCTGCACCGGCAGTCGATCTTTGAGCTTCGAGGTGCGGATCTTGGGGCCCTGCAGATCGCCCAGGATGCACAGCGGCCGCTGCTCGGCGCGGCTCACCTTGCGGATCAACTGGATCAGCGCCAGCTTCTCCTCGTACAGGCCATGGGAAAAATTCAGCCTGACCACGTCCACGCCGGTGCGCACCAGATCGCGAATCACCGCCTCGGAGCTCGAGGCCGGACCCAGCGTGGCCACGATCTTGGCGCGCCGCGGTGGCAGCGACTCCCTGTGATTGAGACCGAGGTAAGACACCGGGACAACTCCAGATTAGCTTCTAACGCGCGGCTAGGTTTCGAAAGGGTCGAGAAGTTCGCAGCGGAATGCCGTACTTCCATTGTAAACGGAGAAGCGCGTGGAAAACGCGCGGGCCGCGGCGCGGACGAACGTCCCCGTTCCGTGTGTCAGCGGCGGACCGGATTGGAAGCCTCGGCTACGCTCTCCGAGGCCGGCTCCATGGCAGGTTTTGCGGCGGCGCGCGGTTGGTGGCGCTCGCGGTAAAGCACGCCGTTCAGCTCCGCCCCCATCAGCACCGTGAACGAGCTGATGTAAAGCCAGACCAGGGTGGCGATTCCGGCGGCGAAAGGACCGTAGAAGCGGGAATAATTTTCGTCGCGCGTCACGTACCATCCGAAGGCCAGCGTGGCCGGAAACCAGAGAAGCGTGCCGAAAACGGCCCCGGGCACCACGCCCACCCAGCGCTCCGTGCGCCGCGTGCCGAAGTGGTAGAGCGCGGTCAGAACCGTCACGCTGGAAGCCATGGCGATCGACCAGCGCACCATGCGCCAGAAGAAGAGCACGATGTGACGAAGGTCGTGGCCCGCGGTCTCGATCATCCACAGCTCGATCTGGTGGCCGAAGACAATCACCAGCGAGGCAATCGAAAGCGGCACCAGGACGATGGGCACCAGGAGCAGGGCGCGGCCGCGGCGCGCCCAGAATCCCCACTGGTCCCCGGGCAGCCGGTAGGCGCGGCGGAAGCCCTCCATCAGCGAGAGCATGACGCCCAGCGCGGCAAAGAGGCTGAGGCTGGTGGCGGAGAGGATGACCTGGAATGAATGCAGATGGTGGGCGAAAACCGCGGATTGGAGCAGGTAGAGCGTGTCGGCGGGAAGAAACTGATCGAAGATGGAGCGTAGGCCGCCCAGCATCCTGCCGCCTGCCTCCACCTGCGCCACCAGCGCGGTGATCACCAGAAACGCAGGAAACAGCATGAGCATGCTCGAGTAAGCGGCGGCCTTGGCCGTGTTGATCATGTCGTGGGCCAGCGCCTGAAAGACAGCTTCGCGGATTCGTCGCAGAGTGACGTTCATGGAAAAAGGGCGATGTTTCTCCGCCAAGCGTAGTCGATTTGCGTAAGCCTTGGCGGCAAGTCTCCAAAAATTGACCCGAAAGATTGGCTGAAGGCGCCGCGCCCGCCGTATCCGTGCTCCGGAGCAGCTCGGCTTGCGCGCATGCTTCCTTTGAGAATAACCCGCGCGGCAGCGTGCGCGTAATTGCTGTTTGCGCCACAAAAAGTGCCCTTTCTCGAGCGGCTTACGCGGTTGCCCACGGGCTCAACCGTAGACAACTGCGGTCCTGGAGCCCGGCATCGAAACCAAGCTGATGCCCCCGTTCAGAAAGAGCTCGACGGCGAAGGGGGACCAGCCGGGGCGAATGGGAATGTCCCCACTCAAAAGGAGAAGGGAGGAAGGCGAAGATGCTTTCAAGAGGAACGGGCAAGGGAATTCTGATGATCGCGGCCGTGCTGGCCTGGGCGTGCGCGACGGCCAAGGCCCAGATGCCGGGCGGCGCGCCGCAGCAACCCTCGCCCAGCCAGCAGCAGCAGATGCCCGGACAGCCCGGGGCACCCGGAACACCTGGCGCAACCACGGGACTGCCGCAGGCGAACCCGGATCAGCCCGACCGGACCTA